>CBRGMI010000027.1:0-15211 GCA_967797495.1 uncultured bacterium | reverse complement strand
TGGACCGGATCAAGTATTCGGTCATGACGCGACTCGCTCCGTACCCCTCGCTCGCAGTGCCGCTGGCTCGGTTACGCGGCGAAGGGGAACTGGTCGACTCGCGGACTGACCTCGTCGTCGAGTCCTACCCGCGGTGCGCCTCGTCGTTCGCGATCGCGGCGTTCCGCCTGGCGCAGGAGCCGAGGAGCCTCCGCGTCGCGCACCACACGCACGCGTCGGGTCACGTGATCGCGGGGATCCGATTGAGGATCCCGACGCTCGTGTTGATCCGCGAGCCCGAGGGCGCGGTGGTGAGCAGCCGCATCCGCCATCCCGCGCGGACCTACGCGGACCTGCTTCGAGGGTTCTGCGCCTTCTACGAGCCGCTCGTGCCCCATCGCGGCGACCTGGTGGTCGGGACGTTCGACGAGGTGGTCGGCGGCGAGCTCGGCGCGATCACGCGGCGACTGAACGCGCGCTTCGGCACCACGTACGCGGAGTTCGAGCCGACCGAGGAGAACGTCGCGCGCTGCATGCGAGAGATCGACGAGGACTGGCGCACTCGACGCGGCGACGGCGACCGCCTCGAACGCGTGGTCCCCCGACCCTCGCCGATGCGCGAAGGGTTGAAGGCCGAGCTGCAGGGGCGCTACGCCGCCGAGGCGCCACCGAACCTCCGTCACCGCGCCGAGCGGCTGTTCTCGTGGTTCACGCGGACCGAGGACCCGGAGGCGTCGTGACGTCGGTCATCTTCGGCGTCCGACTGGACGAGCTCGCGTCGGTGGAGCAGCTGCGCGGCGTCGCGACCGGGTTCCTCGACGGCGACCGCGCGTTCCGGATCTTCACGCCGAACCCCGAGATCCTCCTGCGCGCGCGCGACGACCCCGCCTACGCGGACCTGCTGCGGTCGGCCGACCTCGCGCTCCCCGACGGGACGGGCGTCGCGATCGTGCAGGCGATGTCGAGCGGCCGCTCGGTCCGGCGGTGGCCCGGGGTGGAGATCGCCGCCATGGTCCTGCGCCTTGCCGCCGAGCGCGGCGAGACCGTGGCGTTCCTCGGCGGCTCGCCCGACGTCGCCGAACGCGCGGCGGCGCGATGGCGCGCCCTCCCGGGGCTGAAGGTCGTGGTTGCCGGCGCGGGCGTCGCGATCGACGAGGACGGCATCGCGCGCTCGATGGCTCGCGAGGACGAGACAGTCGAGGCGATCCGTTCGGCCGCGCCCACGATCGTCCTCGTGGGGCTCGGCGCGCCCAAGCAGGAGCGGTGGATCGAGCGCCACGCGGATGCGTTCCCGTCGGTCCGCATCATGATCGGCGTCGGCGGTGCGTTCGACATGTGGGCGGGCTCCAAGCGACGCGCGCCCCGCGCGTTCCGAACGTTCGGGCTCGAATGGCTGTGGCGGCTGGCGCTCGAGCCCCGACGGCTTCCCCGGATCGTGCGGGCGACCGTGGTCTTCCCGGTTCTCGCCCTGTTCGATCGGGCCGGCTGAGTGCGGGTCCTGTTCCTGACGCCGCGCCAGCTCGACGAGCCCCGCAGCGGCGGGACGATCAAGTCGGCGGCGGTCCTGTCGTACCTGGAGGCCCGGCACGACGTCGAGGTCGTCTGCTTCCGCGGTCACGACGAACAGCCCTGGATGCGCGAAGGCGGCGTGGTCTCGGTCCCCCTCGAGCGGGACCGATCGGTTCGCCACCTCCTGTCGAGCTACGCCGCCGGCGTGCCGCTCAGCATCGAACGCAACCGCAGCTCGACGATGGCCGAGCGCGTCGCCACGCTCCTCGAGCCCGGCGATCACGGCGCCGTCTTCGTCGACGGCTGGCTGATGGCGCAGTACGTGCCCGAGGGGTTCGCGGGGATCCGCCTGCTCCACGAGCACAACGCCGAGCACGTGATGTGGCTCCGTCACGCCGAGCTCGAGACCAATCCGACTCGCAGGCCCCTGGTCCGGCTGGAGGCCCGGCGGGTCCGGAAGTACGAGGCGGGTCTGCTCGCGCGGTTCGACGTGGTGTTCGCGGTCTCCGAACGCGACCGGGCCGCCCTCGCCGCCCTGGCTCCCACCGGCCCCGACATCGCCCTGCTCCCGAACGTTCCCGACCCTGCCCTGCTCGAGCGCCCCGAGCTCACGCCCCCCCCCGAACCCGTGCTGCTGTTCCTCGCCACGCTCTCGTGGCCGCCCAACGCCGAGGGGCTCTCGCGGTTCCTCGGCGGCGACCTCCCGGCTCTGCTCGAACGCGTGCCGGACGCCCGGCTCGTCGTGGCCGGGTCGGGGGCGCCCGAACGCCTCGTCCGGCAGGTCCGTGAGAGCCGCGGCGCCGAGTTCGCGGGCCCGGTCGACGACGACGAGGTCCTCTACACGCGGGCGCGGTGCTTCGTCGACGTCGGCGTCGGCGGATCCGGCACGAAGGTGAAGGTGCTGAACGCGCTCGCGCGAGGCCTGCCGGTCGTGACGCGCCCCGACGGCGCCGCCGGGCTCGAGGTGTCCTCGGGCGAGCACCTCCTCGTCGGCGACGACCGCGAGGGGATGGTCGCCTCGCTCGAGTTCGTGATCCAGGAGGACGCCGCCTGGACGACCCTCAGCCGCAACGGCCGGGACCTCGTCCGCCGCCGGTACGTGCCCGAGGTCGCGTTCGGCGCGCTGGACGACGCGCTGGCCCGGCGTTCCTAGATCGACCTACGGTGCGGACGTCCCGCGTTAGGTGGGGCACTCCACGGGCTCGTCGGTGGGCGGGGGCGGGATCTCGTAGCGCCCACCCACCACGACCGCTGCGTCCTGCCCCTTCGGCAGCGTTCCCGGCGGCGCCGGGACGAGCTCCAGGTTGCCGAAGTAGGTCCCGACGACCTTGGCCTCCGACTCGGCGTCCGAGCGGTACAGGATCATCGCGCCCTTGGTCGGCGGCCGGATCTCAGTCAGGCCGACGACGCCCGGCGACGTGTTGAACCCACCCTCGGTCAGGATGTCGAACACGTCGCTCGCGACCGGGCTCCCGTCGCGGTCGACGACCGAGACGACGATGTTGGCCGGCGAGGGCGGCGTCTGCGGCAGCTCCTGGCCGAGGTCGCCGAGCGGCCTGCCCTCGCGGATCCGGCGGAGCAGCTCGTCCGCGTCGGGCTGGACCGCACGGACGATCGAGACGAACGTGCCGTTCGAGTCGTAGATGCCCTCGGGCACCGTGGGCAGCGCGCGGAAGTCCGCGTTGTCGGTCCCGACACCTTGAAGCAGGCCCGCCAGATAGACGAGCTCGGCCGGGTTGAGCCCCTGGTCCACGACGAGGTTCCCGAGCAGCTGAGGGATGAGGTCCTGCAGCTTGAGGAGCTCGCCCGGCTGGAGCACCTTGGCGATCACCGCGCGCAGGAACTGCTGCTGCCGGCTGATCCGCGCGAAGTCCGGCACGGTGTCGCACGGCTGGTGCCGCGTCCGGACGTACGCGAGCGCCGTCCGCCCGTCGAAGTGCTGGCAGCCGGCCTGGATGTCGAGCAGCGTCAGCGGGTCCTTCATCGGGTACGGCACGCACATGTCGACGCCGCCCAGCGCATCGACGACCCGCTGGAACCCGAGCAGGTTGACGTACAGGACGTGATGGATCTGCATACCGCTGATGCTCCGGATCGTCCGGGCTACGCGCTGCGGTCCGCCGCCGTTCACACCGCCCTCGAAGGCGGAGTTGATCTTCCCCTCCCCCACCCCCGGGATGTCGACCCACAGGTCGCGCGGGAACGAGAGGAAGACGACCTCCCTCCGGTCGGGCCGCGTGTGGACCAGGATGATCGTGTCCGAACGGTTCTCGCCCCCGATGTGCGCGTCGGTGCCGAACGCGATCAGCTCCTCCGGCGTCAGGCCCTTGCGGGAGTCGCTGCCGAGCAGCAGGTAGTTGCACGCGCGCTCGTCGCACGTGCCGGCGATGTCCTGCGGACCGGTGGACCCGGAGGCCGAAGGTGGGGGCTCGGGGATCGTCGGGATCGACGCGCTCGCCCAGAAGTAGCCGCCCATGACGACCGCCGCGACCACCACCACGAACGCGGAGACCGTCGCGGTCGCGGCGAGGAACACCCGCCGGACGTGCGGATGCGCGCCGGACGGCTTCGGGCCGCGGGTGTCGTCGGTCGGCGTCGTCTGGCTCGTCCTGTCGTCCGGGGTCATAGGCTGGGTTCGGGAACGGCGCCGTTCCCGTGCAGGAGAGCGTACCCGTGGGCCCGGAGAGGAAGCGGGGCAGGCCGTGACGTTCGTGTGGAGACCCTCGCCCGAGGTCGTGGAGCGGGCGAACGTCACGCGGCTGATGCGCGCCCACGGCATCACGACCGAGGAGGAGCTGATCGAACGCTCGACCTCCGACGTCGAGTGGTTCTGGGACGCCGCGATCCGCGACCTCGGGCTCGAGTTCTTCGAGCCCTACGGATCGATCCTGGATACCTCCCGCGGGATCGAGTGGTCGACCTGGTTCGGTGGGGGCAAGGTGAACCTCGCGCACAACTGCGTCGACCGCTGGGCCGAACATACCCCCGACGCCATCGCGATCGCATGGGAGGGGGAGGAGGGGATCACCCGTCGCGTCTCGTATCGGGAGCTCCGAGACGCTTCGGACCGGCTCGCGAACGGTCTGGCCGCGCTCGGCGTGCGGGCGCTCGATGCGGTCGGGATCTTCCTGCCGCCCACCCCGGAGGCCGTGGTGGCCGTGATGGCGTGCTCGAAGCTCGGCGCGGTGTGGCTGCCCCTGTTCTCGGGGTTCGGCGCGGAGGCGATCGCGAGGCGGCTCCAGGACGCGGAGGCCGCGGTGCTGATCACGGCCGACGGCTTCCCGCGGCGCGGCAAGGTCGTGCCGATGAAGGAGACCGCGGACGAGGCGGTGGCCCTGGCCGGCTGCGTTCGGCGCGTCGTCGTGGTCGATCGCCTGGGCCGCCCGGACGCGTCGTGGGACGGCGCTCGCGACGTCCGGTGGGACGACCTGCTCTCGGCGAACGCGGACCGCTTCGAGACCGCCCACCTGGATCCCGAGCACCCGCTGTTCATCGCGTACACGAGCGGGACGACCGGCAAACCGAAGGGCGCGGTCCACGTCCACGGGGGGTTCCTGGTCAAGATCGCGGAGGAGGTCGCGTACCAGACCGACGTGCAGCCGGGCGATCTCCTCTTCTGGTTCGCCGACCTCGGCTGGATCATGGGGCCGTGGGAGATCGTGGGGGCCACCGCACTCGGCGCGACGGTGTTCCTCTACGACGGCGCCCCCGACCACCCGGGCCCGGGCCGGCTCTGGTCGATGGTCGAGCGGCACCGCATCACGCACGTCGGGGTCTCGCCCACGCTCGTGCGCGCCCTGATCCGGTCGGGCGAGGAGCCGGTCCGATCCCACGACCGGTCCTCGCTGCGGATCCTCGCGTCGACCGGCGAGCCCTGGAACCCGGAGCCCTACCGGTGGTTCTCCGAGGTGGTCGGCGAGGGCCGGCTGCCGATCATCAACCTGTCGGGCGGGACCGAGGTCGGGGCCTGCTTCCTGTCGCCCCACCCGATCAGCCCGCTCGAACCCTGCTCCCTGCGCGGCCCGGCCCTCGGGATGGACGTCGCGGTGTTCCGACAGGACGGGACGGTGGCCGACCCGGGCGAGGTCGGCGAGCTCGTCTGCCGGAAGCCGTGGCCGAGCATGACCCGGGGCCTCCGCGGCGACCCCGAACGCTTCCTGGACGCGTACTGGCGCCGGTTCCCCGGGGTCTGGTGCCACGGCGACTGGGCGAGCGTCGACGAGCGCGGCCAGTGGTTCCTCCACGGGCGGAGCGACGACACGATGAACGTCGCGGGCAAACGCCTCGGCCCGGCCGAGGTCGAGAGCATCCTGACGCTGCACCCCGCCGTGACCGAATCCGCCGTGGTCGGCGTCCCGGACGAGATCAAGGGCGAGGTGATCTGGTGCTTCGTGGTCGCGAACGACGAGGTCTCGGACGGTCTCGCGAACGAGCTCTCGGCGCTCGTGGCCGGGCATCTGGGCAAGGCGTTCCGGCCGGCGCGCGTGCTCCTGGTCCCCGAGCTCCCGCGGACGCGTTCGGCGAAGATCCTCCGGCGGGCGATCCGCGCGACGGTCGTGGGCGAGGATCCGGGCGACCTGTCGAGCCTGGAGAACCCCTCGTCGCTGGCGTCGATCCGCGCCGCCCTGGGCTGAGCCGACGCGAGGATGGAGCACGACCGCCCACGCGGTCGGGATAGGCTTCTGCCGATGAGCGCAGCGCGTGACCGGACGCTGTCCGTCCTCGCCGTCGGGGTCGACCCGGGCGCGCTCGAAGGCTGCACCCTCGAACGGGCCGAGGACCTCCTCGGCGCGCTCGCGAACCTTGCCGACGGCGGCTTCGACGTGGTGGTGACCTCGCTCGACCTGCCCGACGCGACGGGTACCGACGTGATCGTTTCCCTGCGAGAGCGGGCACCCGAGGTCCCGGTCATCGTCGTCGGCGACGCCCTCGCCGAGCCGATGGATGCGTTCGCGGCGGGCGCGAGCGACGTCGTGCCCCAGGACGCTGCGGCCGACCTGGTCGCCCGTGCCATCCGCTACGCCGCCACCCTGCGTGAGGTCGAGGCGGGGCTGCGCCGGTTCCAGGCGTTCGACGAGCTCACCGGGCTGCTGAACCTCTTTGGGTTCGACCTGCTCGCGAACCATCACTTCCGGCTGGCCGACCGGTCCAAGCGTCCCGTGCTGATCGTGTTCCTCCGCGTGGACGAGCGCGGCGAGAGCCCGGGCGAGGCGGCGGTCGCCGACGCCGCCAGGGTGATCAGCTCGGCCGTCCGGGTCTCCGATGTCGTGGCGCGGGTGGACTCGGGGGCCTTCTGCGTGCTTCTCCCGGGCGCCGAACCGGGTTCGGAGCCGATCGTGTTGGAGCGGATCATCGAGGCCGTCGCGTCCCACAACGCCGGCACCGGGGACGAGACCGGGCCCTCCCTGTCGGTCGGGGCGGCATCGTACGACCCGGAGCATCCGGTCCCGCTCGGGGAGCTGATCGTCGCGGCCGACCAGCGCATGCGACGTCCCTCGGACGCGCCGGGCTCCCCTCGGCCTCGGGATACATGAGAAGTTCCCGGCCCGACCGGGGGCGACGATCCGAGCACGACCGTGCTGCGAATGCCCGACGAGGAACGGACGGCACGAAACGGCTCCCTCTTCGCTCCTCGAGGCGCTCGGTGCCCGCGCGTCGCGGGAGGAGGTTGCCGTGACGGACGACCTCGCCGAGGCCCGAGACCGGGACCTCGTCCAGCGGATCCGCCGGAGAGACGGGGAAGCGTTCCGGCACCTGTTCGGGCGCTACTCGCCGAGCGCGATGTCGCTCGCTCGCCGCGTCGTGCGGCAACCGTTCCTCGCGGAGGAGATCGTGCAGGAAGCGTTCTTGGCGGTGTGGCGGAACCCGGGCGGCTACGATCCGCAGCGCGGGTCGGTCCGCGCGTGGCTGATGGGCATGGTCCATCACCGCGCCGTCGACGCCGTACGCCGCGAGGAGTCTCAGCGCCGGCGGACCGAGGAGTCACAGCTCTCGGACCCCGTGATCCAGCCAGACCCGGCCGAGGACGTCGTCGACCAGATCGGGCTCCCGGAGGAACGCCGGGCGGTCCGCGCCGCGCTGGAAGGCCTGCCCGACGAACAGCGTCGGGTGATCGAGCTCATGTACTTCGACGGCCTGTCGCAATCCAAGGTCTCGGAGGAGCTCGGGCTCCCACTCGGGACCGTGAAGTCCCGGACCCTGCTGGGGATGAAGCGACTCCGCGCCGCGATCGGGGGGCTGCCACGATGATGCGCAGCCACGAGAGGATCGAGGAGCTCATCGCGATCCGCTCGATCGGCGGGCTCGATCCGCAGGAGCAGGCCGAGCTCGAGCGCCTGATGGCGTCGCACGGCCCCGACTGCGAGGAGTGCCGCCGCCTCGAGGTCGAGTACGGGGAGGTCGCGGGCCGGCTGGCCTTCGCGCTCGACCCGGTCGCCGTGCGCCCGGGCTTCGCCGAGGAGACGATCGGTCTCGCGCTCGGCGAGGCACCCGCGTCCCGTCCGGGTCGGGCCGGGGGCCGGTGGCGCCCGCTCGTCGCCGTGGCGGCGGCCGTGGTGCTGTTCGTCGGCGGCGCGATCGTGGGGGCGGCCGTGTTCGGGGGCGGCGCCCAGGTGCCCGGGCAGGCGACGGTGCTCGCGCTCGAGCCGCAGGACCCGAGCCTCACGGGGACCGTCACCGCGGCGTTCACGCCGGGCGAACCCGGGATCTACCTGCAGGGCTCCGGGCTCGAGCCGCTCCCGGCGGACCAGGTCTACGAGCTGTGGGTGATCCAGGGCGAGACGCCCGCCGCCGCGGTCTGCGTTCGACCGGGCGAGGACGGATCGGTGTTCGGTTTCGCCGACAACCAGGTGACCGGCTCCGAGGTGTTGGCGGTGACGGTCGAGCCGTCCTCGTGCTCGGACGCCCCGACGACGCCTCCGATCTGGGCGGCGCAGGTCACGACCGTCTGACCCGCGCGAACGCGACGCGATCAGCCGGCGAGCATCTCGCGGAGGACCATCTGCAGGATGCCGCCGTGCCGTTCGTAGTCCACCTCCGCGGCGCCGTCGACCCGCAGGACGGCCTCGAACGCGGTGTCCTCGCCCCCCGGCCGGCGGGCGGTGACCCGCACCCGCTGCCCCGGCTCGATCCCACCACCCGCGATCCCCGAGACGTCGAAGGTCTCGGTTCCGTCGAGCCCCAGGGTCGCGGCCGAGTCCCCCGCCACGTATTGCAGCGGGAGCACTCCCAGCCCGACGAGGTTGCTCCGGTGGATCCGTTCGAAGCTCTCCGCGATCACCGCGCGGACGCCGAGGAGCGCGGGACCCTTGGCCGCCCAGTCGCGCGAGGAACCGCTGCCATACTCCTTGCCCGCGAGGACGACCAGCGGAACGCCCTCCCGCTGGTAGCGCATGGCCGCGTCGTAGATCGTCATCAGCTCGCCGTCGGGCAGGTGGGTGGTCCACGGACCCTCCCGATCCGGAACGAGGTCGTTGCGCAGACGGACGTTGGCGAACGTCCCGCGCATCATCACCTCGTGGTTCCCGCGCCGCGCACCGTAGGAGTTGAAGTCGCGCTGCTCGACGCCGTGGTCGAGCAGGTACCGCCCCGCGGGCGAATCCGGTTTGATCGAGCCCGCCGGCGAGATGTGATCGGTTGTGATGGAGTCGCCCACCTTGACGAGGCATCGCGCGCCGGCGAGGTCCGAGGGTTCGGCCGGTGCCGGGTCGAGGTCCGCGAAGAACGGTGGCTCCCGCACGTAGGTCGAGTTCGGATCCCACGCGTACACCGGACCCTCGGGCGTGGGGAGGGCGCGCCACCGATCGTCGCCGTCGAAGATCCGTCCGTACTCGCGATCGAACTGTTCCGCCGAGACCGACGCCGCGATCGCCGCCCGGACCTCCTCGGCCGACGGCCACAGGTCGCGCAGCGAGACCGAACTGCCGTTCGCCGAGGTCCCCAGGGGGTCGCTCGAGAGGTCGATGTCGACGTGTCCCGCCAGCGCGTAGGCGACCACGAGCGGCGGCGAGGCGAGGTAGCTCGCTCGGACCAGCGGATGGATCCGCCCCTCGAAGTTGCGGTTCCCCGAGAGGACCGCGACCACGGCGAGGTCGTTCTCGGTCACCGCGTTCGCCACCTCCTCGGGCAACGGTCCGGAGTTCCCGATGCAGGTCGTGCACCCGAACCCCACGAGCGAGAAGCCGAGCTTGTCCAGGTACGGCGTCAGCCCGGCCGCGTCGAGGTACTCGGTCACCACGCGCGAACCCGGGGCGAGCGACGTCTTGACCCACGGCTTGGTGTCCAGCCCCGCCTCGACGGCCTTCTTCGCGAGCAGCCCGGCGGCGATCATCACGGCTGGGTTCGAGGTGTTCGTGCAGCTGGTGATCGCGGCGATCACGACCGAACCGTGGCGGACGATGCCGTGGTCGAGCGGGACCGGCTCCTCGGTCCCCGGTTCCACGGTCTCGTCGAGATCGACCCCGACCTCCGGATTGCCGCCCTCCTCGAGGAGCCGACCGACCTCGTTCGAGTCGGGGTCGGGTTCGAGCCGATCGCGGAACGACCCCACGAACGAGGCCCACACGCGCGAGAGCGGGACGCGGTCCTGCGGTCGTTTCGGTCCGGCGACCGAGGGTTCGATACCGCCGAGGTCGAGCTCGACGATCTCGGTGAAGGTGGGCTCCGGATCCCCGTCACGCCGGAACAGGCCCTGCTCCTTCGTGTAGCGCTCGACGAGGTCGATCCGGTCGCCGCGACCCGTGAGCTCCAGGTAGCGCAGCGTCTCGCCGTCGACGGGCCACAACGCGGAGGTGGCACCGTACTCGGGGCACATGTTCGACAGCGTGGCGCGATCCGCGAGCTCGAGGGTCGAGCAGCCGTCCCCGAAGAACTCGACGAACCGTCCGACCACGCCGTGCTCGCGGAGCATCTGGGTGAGCGTGAGGACCAGGTCGGTCGCCGTCGTGCCGGCCGGGAGAGCGCCCTCGACGCGGACCCCCACGACGAGCGGCGTCGGCAGGAACATCGGCTGGCCGAGCATCGCGGCCTCGGCCTCGATCCCGCCCACGCCCCACCCGAGGACCCCCAGCCCGTTCACCATCGTCGTGTGGGAATCCGTCCCGACGAGCGTGTCCGGGAGCGCCACACCGTCCTGCACCGTGACCACCCGCCCGAGGTGCTCGAGGTTCACCTGGTGGCAGATCCCCGCACCGGGCGGGACCACGCGGATTCCGTCGAACGCCTGCTGCGCCCATCGGAGCAACGCGTACCGTTCCCCGTTGCGCCGGTACTCCCACTCGATGTTCGCCTCGTACGCCTCCGGCGAGCGGAACAGGTCCACCTGCACCGAGTGATCGATGATCAGATCTACGTCTACCAGCGGGGAGACCCTGGAGGGGTCGCCGCCGGCGCGCTCCATCGCCGAGCGCATCGCCGCCAGGTCGACGACCGCGGGCACGCCCGTGAAGTCCTGCATCAGCACCCGAGAGGGCATGAAGGCAAGGTCGGCGCGCGGGGCCTCCCGCGGCCAGGACGCGAGCGCCCGGACGTCATCCTCGGAGACGTCGCGGCTGCCGGCGCGGCGCAGCAGGTTCTCGAGCAGGATCTTGACGGTGTGCGGGAGCCGGTCGAGCTCGGCGACCTCCGCGAGCCGGTAGAGCTCGACCCGGCCGTCGCCGGTCTCCAGTCGGGTCCGGGCAGCGAACGGGTCGCTCACGGTTCCATGCTCTCAGACGCCCCGGCGAAGCTCGGCGATCGCCTCACGGTGCCCGATCCTGGTCTCGCGCCGGATCTTGGCCTCGCGCTGACGGCGTTGCTCCTCCTCGGTCTCGGCGATCAGCGGCGGGACCGGCCTCGGCTTCCCCTCCTCGTCGAGCGCGACGAACACGAGGTACGCGCTGGAGGTGTGGGTCCTCGTGCCCGTCTCGAGCTCCTCGGACTCGACGCGGACGCCGATCTCGAGCGAGGTCGTCCCGACGTCGTTCACCGAGGCGTGCACGGTCACCGTGTCCCCCACGTGGACCGGCGCGAGGAACGACATCTCGTCCATCGAGACCGTCACGCACATGCCGCCGGCGTGTTTGAACGCGGCGAGGCCCGCGGCCGTGTCGACGAGCTTCATCACGACGCCCCCGTGCACCAGCCCGGCGATGTTGGCGTCGGTGATCTCCATCAGCTGGACGAGCGTCACCTGGCTCGAGGCCACGCGTCGGGGTTCGAGATGCCCCACGTGCGGATTCTAGGCGGCGGGGCGCCGGTAGCATGCCCGCGTGCGTCGCCTCCTTCCCCTCGTCGCGATCCTCGCCATCGCCGCGGCGGCCTGCTCGGGTTCGGACGAACCCGTCCGAACACCGTCCGCGACGACCGCTCCGACGACCACGCGGGCCACGCCGTCACCCACATCCACGACCGAACCCGCGAGCCCGAGCTCCGGTCCCGCCGAGGACCCCGACGTCCGGCTCCCCGAAGGCATGCCGGCGATCGTGGACGACGCCGACGACCTCGCGCTGATCGCATCGGGGGACCTCACCCCGCTCCTGCCCTCCGGAGCGAGCTACGCGAACCGCCTCTCGCTTCGAGACCCGATCGAGCAGATCGTCCTGACCTGGTCGGACGGCGGCTCTCTCCGGAGGCGGAACGGGCTCATCGTGTGGCAGCGATCCGAGGACGAGAGCTGGCACGCCGTGTACGCCTTCACCGATCCGGTGCGCCTCGGTGTGTTCGGGATCCGCGTCGACGCCGGCGAGGTGACGAATGACGCGATCGCCGACGTCCTGAGCTTCGAGGACGTCGGGGGCAGCGGTGCCTGCGGGACGTACAGGGTGATCGCCTCCACCGTAGGCGACGCGAGCGAGATCTTCCGCCGCGACGCGTGCGACACCCAGATCGCGATCTCGGGCGGTGACCTCCGGATCCGCGAGGCCGTCTTCCACGCCGGCGACCCGCATTGCTGCCCGAGCGCGTTCCGCGAGTCGACCTTGCGCTGGGACGGCACCTCGTGGGACGAGGTCTCGTCCGAGGTCGTCCCGAACGACCCCGCCGGGCGCTGAGCGACCCGTTTCGGAGGCTCCGCCCCTATCGCCCGGTCGCCCGTCCACCGGTCGACGGACCGCTGCGGAACTCGTGCGGCGAAGGGCTTACGTCGACCCACCGGTCGGCCGATACAGGGAGCGATCTCGCCGATCGATATACGGAAGGCAGGACTGAGCTTGAGCGGTGCCGTTGGGGCGCGGAGAGTGGCTTTCGCGGTGCTCGCGCTTGCCCTCGCAGGTGCGACCGCGCTCGCGTACGTGCAGGCCGGCAAGGTGGACGACCGCCTGTCGCTCGAAACGCGTCGCACGGCCGAACATGCCGCCGAGGCCGTGGCGTCCACGCTCACGATCGAGGACATCCAGCAACCGATGGGCGAGGGCCGAGCCGACACGATCTCCTCGTTCGTCGAACGCCGGCTGCTCGACCCGAGCGAATCGGTCACGATCTGGAGCGCCGACGCGGTCGTCGTGTTCGCGGCGGACCCGACCCTGATCGGCACCCAGGATCGGGGACTCCTCACCCGGATCTCGCATGTCCTCTCGGACGGGACCCAGACCGAGACCGCGGGCGGATCCGTGCACACCTTCGTCGCCGTCGTGGTGGGCGAGGACGAGGGGAGGCCCGTCGTGGCGGAGGTCATCCGCCCGGACGAGGCCTCGCCCGCCGGCCATCCCTGGATCTACGCCTCGATCGCCGCCGGCTTCCTCGCGCTCCTCGTGCTGGTAGCCGCCGTCCGCACCTCCGGCCGTCAGGGCTATCGACCCAGCGGGTTCGGCGTGGACGACCTGCGCCGGGAACGCAAGAACCTGTTGCAGGCGCAGGAGGCGCTGGAGCGCTCGCGGACGGAGGAGGCGAACCTGAGGAGCGAGCTCGAGCGCGTGGCCGGCGACCTCGCCCGGACCAAGGAAACGCTCGCCTCCAGGGAGACCTCGATCGGTGAGGTCGACTCGAGGGCCCGGGCCGCCGAGGAACAGGCGGCGCGCGCCGAGGCCGAGCTCCGGGCCGGCGTGACCGTCCGCGAGGAGGTCGCCCGGCTGATCGATACCGAGCTCCAGACCGCGCGGTCGGAGTTGGCGATGAGCAAGCAGCAACACGAGGAGGCGCAGCGGCAGCTCGAGTCGAGGCGGATGGCCGAGGCCGAGCGCGAAGCCGCGGAGGCCGAGCGCGATGTCCTCGAGGCAGAACGCGACGCGATCGCCGCCGAGCGTGACGCGCTCCGAAGCCTCGACGAGCGCCTCCGCGGTGAGCTGGACGCCGCGAAGGCCAACCTCGACATCATCAGCCGCGAGATGACGGAGCTCGGCAACCGCTATCAGGAGTCGGCGGCCCGAGCCGCCCACGCCGAAGCCAAGGTGCTCGAACTGAACGCCGATCGCCGCGAGCTCGAGGACCAACGAGATCCCACGGGCGAGCTCCAGCGGACCCACGCCGAGCTCGAGATGACGAAGAACGAGCTCGGCGCCGCGCTCCAGAAGCTGGAGACGCTCGGGGAGCAGCTGGTGGTCTCCCGCGGCGACCTCGAGGTCGTTCGCGGGGAGCAGGAGCTCGGCAACGCGGAGCTCGAGGGAGCGCGCGCGGAGCTCGAGGGCGCGCGCGCGGAGCTCGATGCCGTTCGAGCCGAGTTCCATGCCGTTCGGACCGAGCTGGATGCCGCGCGCGACGAGGCGACCTCGTCCTCGGGCGTGCGCGACTCCACGCTGTTCGAGCTCGACTCGATCCGGACCCAGCATGAGACGACCACCGCGGCCCTCGACGAGGCGCGCGAGGAGCTGTCCGCATCGAAGGCCGCGCTCGAGATCGCACGGTCGAACGAGGGGCGAGCGCTGGCCGAAGCGGCCGAGGCGCGCTCCTCGTTCGAGGCCGTCTCGGCGGATCTGTCGAATGCGCGCGAGGAGACCGAGGCGGCCTGGGCCGAGGCGACGGCGCTCACCAGCCGGATGGACGAACACGTCGAGCGCGCCGCCTCCGCCGAGGCCAGGGCGCTCGAGCTGTCGCAATGGGTCACCGAACTCGAGTCCCGGCCGGACCTCACACCCGCACTCGAGGACGCGAAGGCGGCGTTCGAGTCGGCGAAGGGTCAACTGAGGGATCGCGACGCGCGGTTCGCCGCGGCGCGGGACGAACTCGACTCGATCCGGATCCAACAGGAGAGGACCACCGCGGCGCTCGACGAGGCGAGCAAGGAGCTCTCGGCGTCGGAGGCCGCGCTCGGATCGGCGCGGCTCGAGCTCGAGACCGCCCGGTCGAACGAGCGGCAAGCGCTGGCCGAGGCGGCCGAGGCGCGCTCCTCGTTCGACGCCGTCTCGGCGGATCTGTCGACGTCGCAGGAGGAAACCGAGGCGGCGTTGGCCGAGGTGACTGCGCTCGCCAGGCGGGTGGACGAACACGTCGAGCGCGCCGCCCACGCCGAGGCCAGGGAGTCCGAGCTGTGGCAGCGGATCACCGAGCTCGAGTCCCGGCCGGACCTCAGCCCCGCGCTCGAGGACGCGAGGGCGGCGCTCGAGTCGGCGCAGGATCAGCTGGGGGATCGCGACGCGCGGTTCGCCGAGTCACAGAGCGAGCTCGTCGCGATCCAGACGTCGCTCCAGGCGGCCACCGCGAGGGCCGACGCGCTCGAGGCGGAGGTCGAACGGGCGGAGGCCAGGGCGGCGGAGCTCGCCACGGAGGTCGAACTGCGGTACGCCAGCGCGGCGGAGCTCGCGGCGGAGGTCGA
>CBRGMI010000026.1:0-15392 GCA_967797495.1 uncultured bacterium | reverse complement strand
CCAACGACGCCGAGGCGATCCCGAACGTGGCCGACTACACCTTCAAGGAGCAGGAGGGATCGTTCCTGGTGGGTGCGGCGGCCGTGCTCAAGTGCCAGTGCAAGACGATCGGGTTCCTCGGTGGCCAGCAGGGCACCGGCCTGATCGAGAAGTTCGAGGCCGGCTACGAGGCGGGCGCCCACCAGATCGATCCGGATGTCGAGATCCTCGTCGAGTACATCGGTGACAGCACCGAGGCCTTCAACGACCCGGTCAAGGGCGAGGAACTCTCGACGAAGATGTACGACCAGGGTGCCGAGATCATCTACCACGCGTCGGGCGCGTCCGGAGCCGGGCTGTTCAACGCGGCCGTCGAGGCTCAGAAGGAAGCCATCGGCGTGGACTCGGACCAGTACCTGACGGCCAGCCCCGAGCAGCAGCCGCTGATCCTGACCTCGATGATCAAGCGCGTGGACGTCGCCGTGTACAACGCGATCGAGGCGGAGGGCAACGATACGTTCGGCGGCAGCCAGGTCTTCGGCATGGCGGAAGATGGCGTCGACTATGCGACCTCGAACCCCGAGGAACTGACGGCCGACATCACCGAGCAACTGGACGAGTTCAAGCAGCAGATCATCGACGGGACGATCGTCGTGCCCGACACGCCGGAAGGCGCCTAGGGCCCGGCGAGGACACCGTGACGATCGGTGCGGGGGCGGGGAGCAACGGCTCCCCGCCCCTCGTCGTGCTCGAGCACATCACGAAGCGCTTCCCGGGGGTGGTCGCCAACGACGAGGTCGATCTGGAGCTCCGTTCGGGAGAGGTCCACGCCCTGATCGGGGAGAACGGCGCCGGCAAGTCGACGCTGATGCGGGTCCTGTACGGCATGTATCCGTCGGACGGGGGCCGCATCCTCGTGCGTGGGGACGAGGTCAAGGTCGCATCGCCGCGGGACGCGATCGCGCTCGGGATCGGCATGGTCCACCAGCACTTCGTCCTGGTCGATCCCTTCACGGTCACCGAGAACATCATCCTGGGGGAGGAGGGTAGCGAGCGCCTCGACATGGATGCGGCGCAACAGCGTGTCTCCGATCTCGCCGAGACCTACGCGTTCCGCGTCGACCCTCGCGCCGTCGTCGAGGATCTGTCCGTCGGCGAGGAACAGCGCGTCGAGATCCTCAAGGCGCTGTACCGGGGGGTGGAGATCCTCATCCTGGACGAGCCGACCGCAGTCCTCACCCCCAATGAGACCAAGGACCTGTTCGGCAACCTCCGCAAGCTCCGGGAGGCGGGGCGGACGATCGTGTTCATCAGCCACAAGCTCGACGAGGTCATGGAGATCGCGGACCGGATCACGGTGCTCCGCCGGGGACGCGTCGTCGGCGAGACGCGACCCGCCGAGACCACCAAGGCGAAGCTGGCCGAGATGATGGTGGGCCGGCCCGTCCTGTTCCGGCTCGAGAAGCCCACGGTGCAGATCGGCGACCCGGTCCTGCGGGTCGGGGACCTCACCGGCGAGGGGAAGCTGAACGGCGTGAGCCTGGAGGTTCGTGCCGGCGAGATCCTCGGAGTCGCCGGCGTGGAGGGGAACGGTCAGCGCGAGCTTGCAGAGACACTGATCGGCCTGCGGGCGCCGGAGTCGGGCACGATCGAGCTCGAGGGAGCCGCGATCTCGGGGCGCGCCGTGTTCGACATCCGCAACGCCGGCGTCGGCTACATCCCCGAGGACCGGCACGAGCAGGGTCTGGTCCTCAACATGTCCCTGTGGGAGAACGCGGTGCTCGGCCGCCAGGACGACGACGAGTTCTCGGGCGCGCTCGGCGTCCTGTTCGTCAAGAAGATCAAGGACCTGGCCACCCGCCTGATCGAGCTGTTCGACATCCGGGCCCGGAGCGCGGATGTGACGGCGTCGACGCTGTCGGGCGGCAACCAGCAGAAGCTCATCCTCGCGCGGGAGCTGGAGACCGATCCGAAGCTCCTGATCGCGGCGCAGCCGACGCGCGGCCTCGACGTCGGGGCGATCGAGTTCGTGTGGAAGCAGATCCTCGACCAGAAGGCCGCGGGACGAGGCGTGTTGCTGATCTCGGCCGAGCTCGACGAGATCTACGCGCTCTCGGACCGGATCGTGACCATCTACGAGGGCAAGATCACCGGCGAGTTCCCGCCCGATGCCCCGCCCGAGCAGATCGGCATCGGGATGCTCGGCCACGCCGCCGAGGATGTCGCCTAGTGGCCACCGAGGGCATGGCGGCGCCGCTCGCCCGCACGCGGACCCGTCCCGCGTGGCTCGAGACGCTCGTCGGCCAGATGCTCGCTCTGCTCGCCTCGTTCGGGATCGCCCTGCTCGCCGGATCGCTCCTGATCCTGGCGTACGGCGAGAACCCGGTCGACGTGTACACCTCGATCCTGGACGCCTCGCTCGGATCGCCCGACGGCATCGGCTACGTCCTGGCGATCGCCACCCCTCTGATCTTCTCGGCCCTGGCCGTCTCCGTCTGCTTCAAGGGGGGGATGTTCAATATCGGCGTCGAGGGCCAGTACCTCGTGGCGATGATCACGGCGGCGGTGGCCGAGCTCAACCTGGACTTCCTCCCCGGCCCGCTGCTGATCCCTGCCGTGCTGATCGCCGCGATGATCGGCGGGATGATCTGGGCCGCCGTCCCCGGGGTCCTGAAGGTCAAGACCGGGGCGCACGAGGTGGTCACGACCATCATGATGAACGGGATCGCCATCAGCCTCGTGGGGTGGGCGCTCAACGGGCCGCTCCATTACAACGACGCACCCGAGGGCGCCTTCGTCGACCTCCGGTCCAACGTGTTCCCCGCCAAGGGTCTGGCCGGCGACCTGGGTGCGAAGTTCGGGGTCACGCCGGGCGCACACCTGTCGTGGCTGCTGTTCCTCGCGATCGCGGCGGCGATCGTGGTCTGGTTCCTGATCCGGCGAACACGATTGGGCTACGAGGCCCGGGCGGTCGGCTCGTCGCCCGGATCGGCCAAGGCCGGTGGCGTGTCAATCGGCGCGACGCAGCTACGTCTGTTCCTGATCTCGGGTGCGCTGGCCGGCCTGGTCGGGATGCAACTGATCCTGGCCGACCGGGGATACCTGCCCCTCAACTACGTCGTCGGGCTCGGGTTCACGGGGATCGCCGTGGCCTTCCTGGGCCAGAACAATCCGATCGGCATCATCTTCGCCGCGATCCTGTGGGGGATCCTGTCGCGCGGCGAGGTGGCCCTGCAGATCTCCAGCCAGGTGCCGCGCGAGTTCATCATCATCCTGCAGGGGCTCCTGATCCTGACCGTGGTGATCACGTACCAGATCGCCAAGCGCCGCCTTGCGGCGCGCCAGTTGCAACGAGCGGGAGAGGCCGGCGAACTGGAGGACTCCGCCGCGCCCGAAGAGAGCTCCGGCCCGCGCGGTCCCGAGACGAGCGGCTCCGAGGCGCTCGAGCCCGCCGAAGAGAAGAGGACCTGATGCCGTTCACGGACATCGCCGTCGCGATCCAGATCTCGTTCACGTACTTCACGATCATCTACCTGACCGGTCTGGGCGGCCTGTTCAGCGAGCGTTCGGGCATCGTGAACATCGGCCTGGAGGGGTTGATGATCGTCGGGACCGTGACCGGGGCGTTCGGCGTGCGCTTCTTCACCGACACGGTCGGGCTGGGCGGGCTGTGGGGTCCTATCCTCGGGCTGCTGTTCGGCGCGCTGTGCGGCGCGATCTTCGCCAGCATCCACGCGGTCGCGACGATCACGTTCCGGGTCGACCACATCGTGTCCGGCGTCGTGATCAACCTGGTCGCCATCGGCCTGGCGCGCTTCCTGTCCTACGCGTTCTTCAACGGGCAGTCGACGCAGTCGGACCCGGGCGGTCCGCACCTGGCGCGGCTGGACATCCCCGGGTTGTCGTCCTTACCGGGAGGTCTCGATCGAGCGTTCGAGGGCTTATCGCCGATGGTCATCGTCGCCGCGCTCATGGTCATCCCCGTGTGGTACTCGCTGTATCGCATCCGGTGGGGGCTGCGGCTGCGCTCGTGCGGCGAGAACCCGGAGGCAACCCGGTCGCTCGGGGTCAGCGTGCCGCTGTACCGCTACCAGGGCGTGCTGCTTTCGGGGGCGTTCGCCGGTTTATCGGGAGCGTTTCTGGCCGCCGAGGTGATCGGGAACTGGCGAGAGGGTCAGACGCTGGGGCTCGGGTTCATCGCCCTCGCGGCGTTGATCATTTCGAACTGGAACCCCGTCCGGCTCATGTTCTTCGCGTGGTTGTTCGGGTTCGCTGTCGCGATCCCCCTCCGGTTGAACGACGCGCCGGTCATCTCGTTGCTCCCCGAACAGTTCATCCGAATGATCCCCTACGTGGTCACGATCGTGGCGATCGCGGGCTTCGTCGGACGCGTGCGACCGCCCGCGGCCGCCGGCAGGGCGTACGAGGGCGGCGGCGGAAGCTAGTCGGTCCTATTCCGTCCCGAACAACCGATCGCCGAAGTCCCCGAGACCCGGCACGATGTAGCCGCGCTCGTTCAGCTGCCGGTCGATCGCCGCGGTGAAGATCGGGACGTCCGGGTGGTCGGCCTCCATCCGCTTGATCCCCTCGGGCGCTGCGACGACGCAGACGAAGCGGATCGACCTGGGCCCGCCCTCCCTCACGGCGGATGTCGCCGCCGAACCCGAACCGCCCGTGGCGAGCATCGGGTCGAGCACCAGGACGTGCCGGCCCTGCACCGGGGGGAGCTTGCGGTAGTACGACTGCGGCTCGAGCGACGCCTCGTCGCGTTCCAGACCGATGTAGCCGACGGCGACCTCGGGGAACAGCTCGGTCACCGCCTCCAGCATCCCGAGGCCCGCACGGAGGATCGGAACCGCGACGAGATCGCCGAGCACGCGTCCGGTCGTCTCCTCGAGCGGGGTCCGCACGGCGATCTCCGTCGTCGGCAGATCACGGATCGCCTCGAGCGCGAGGGTCAGGGCCAGGCGCTTGGCGAGCGTTCGGAACACCGGCGGCGCCGTCTCCTTCGAGCGGAGCTGTGCCAGGAGATGGCCTGCAAGCGCGTGATCCACGACGGTCACGGACACGCGCGCATCCTACCGGGGGCGCGCGAGGCCGCGCTCACGCGGGCGCGTCCGTCGATCGATGGGTTGCCAGACCAGGGCGAGGCTGCCACGATGGCCCCCTGATGCGCGAGACCTTCGGTTCCTGGTTCTACGGCGGGCGGTGTCCGGCCTAGTCGCCTGAACCGAAGGGAACAGGGACCCCGGGCCGGGAGCCCGGGGTTTCGTCGTTTCCGAGGCCGTTTGGAGCGCGCGCCGAGGGGACGACGAGGGAGCTGGAGGAACGCGATGGTCGTGGTCATGAAGCGCGAGGCCACCGAGGCCGACATCGAGCAGGTCTCCGAACGCGTCCGCGCCGCCGGAGGCGAGGCGTTCGTCTCGCGCGGCGCGGTCCACACGATCGTCGGCCTCGTCGGCGACACCGAGCGGTTCGGGGCGATCCCCTGGGGGCAGCTCCCCGGCGTCGACCACGTGATCCAGGTCGGCAAGCCGTACAAGATGGTCGCCGCCGATCTGCACCCCACCCCGACGACCGTGAACGTCGGCTCGACGCCGGTCGGTCGTGGCACGTTCACCCTGATCGCCGGGCCGTGCGCGGTCGAGAGCGAGGAGCAGGCGATGCTCGCGACCAAGGCCGCTCGGGCTGCCGGCGCGACGATCCTGCGCGGCGACGTGTACAAGCCGCGGACGTCGCCCTACTCGTTCCAGGGGCTCGGCGAACGGGGGCTCGAGGTCCTGGAGGAGTGCCGGCGTCAGACCGGGCTGCCGATCGTCGTGGAGGTCGTCGACGTCTCGCAGGTGGAACACGTCGCGGCGGTCGCCGACTGCATCCGCGTCGGTACACGGAACGCCCAGAACTTCGAGCTCCTGAAGGAGGTCGGGCAGTCCCGCCGGCCCGTGATGTTGAAGCGCGGCCTCGCGATGACGATCGAGGAGTGGCTCCAGGCCGCCGAGTACGTCGCGCAGCGCGGGAACTCCGAGATCATCCTGTGCGAGCGCGGGATCCGAACCTTCGAACCGGCCACGCGCAACACCCTGGACCTCGCGGGGATGGCGGTCGCGCAGACCGAGTCCCATCTACCCGTGATCGTCGACCCGTCGCACGCGGTCGGCAAGCGGCACCTGGTCGCGCCGATGTCGCGGGCGGCGCTCGCGGCGGGCGCGGACGCGGTGATGATCGACGTGCACCCCGATCCCGAGAGCGCCCTGTGCGACGGCCCACAGGCGCTCACGCCCGACGAGATGCTCGATCTGGGTCGCGAGCTCGAGCGGCTCGCCGCGGCGCTCGGCCGGCCGTTCAACCGCGCCGAGTAGGCCGTCACCACCCGCCCCGATTCGCGCCGACGAAGCCGATGTGCCTACGCTTTGGTGGTCGTCTCGCGATGGCCGCGGCCCGGCCGCCTGCTGGTCATGACGGCGGGAAAAGATAACCGCTGGGGAAGCCCAGCCTCGGGGAAGGAGAAGCCGTGCTCGGTCGAACCCGTTCGATCCTCGTTGTGGTCTCACTCCTCGCGCTCGCGCTCATCGCCGTTCCCGGCGCCGAAGCAGCGAAGCCTCCAGCGGGTCCGCCTCATGCCGACAAGGTCATCCTGTTCGCGTCCGACGGCATGCGGCCCGACCTCATGGAGCAGTACGCCGCCCAGGGGCTGATGCCGACCTACGCCAACCTTATGGCCAACGGAGTTCGCGGGGACAACGGGTTGACGCAGGCCTTCCCGCCCAACACGGGCGTGGGCTGGTTCACGCTGGCGACCGGCGCCTATCCGGGCGAGCACGGCTCGACGAACAACACTTTCCACCGTGTGGGGGAGGCCAACTTCAACAACCGGACGTCGTTCGCGCAGGGAATCCTCCAGGCGGACACGATCGCGAACGCCGCCGAGCGAGCCGGCAAGAGGGTCGCCCAGATCGAGTGGGTGGGCGGGAGAAGCGCCAACATCACCGGCCCGACGGTCGATTTCGCGAACTTCTTCTCGACCCGAGGGGTCCTCGCCGCTCCGCTCAACGCGAGCGAGCAGGCGGGGGCGGCCTCGTTCGGCATTTCGTACCAGGTGGCGTCCTTCGCACCGGCCTCGGGATGGACCAACGTGCCGGCCGGCGATCCCGCCGCGCCGTCGCAGCAGACCCTGCTCACGATCGGGACGACGTTCGCGTCGCAGAACCCTACGCGCGTGTACGACGTGTACATCTACGACTCGGTCGTGGATGGGGCGGCCGCGTACGATCACACGATCCTCGTCCGGAGCGCGGCCGCCAAGGACGGGAACCAGAAGTCCGCGGATCTGGCCGTCGGTGACTTCGAGGAGATCAAGCTCACGGGCGCCGACGGGTTGATCGGTCCCCGGGCCGGGCAGACGGCCGGCTTCTACACGAAGCTCATCACGCTGTCCCCCGACCTCTCGTCGTTCAAGCTGTACTTCACGTCGGTCGAGCGTGCAATCGCGAGCTGCGCCATCACTGCCTGTAACGCCCTCCCAGCGGGTGGTGCAGGCGAGGACAAACTCGAGAAATACATCGCGGACAACCTACCTACGGCCGTCTCCGCCGACTTCGCGCCGCTCGAGGCTCGGATCATCGACGAGGAGACGTACGTTCAGCAGGGCCTCGACCTGGAGAAGGCGTACGGGGACGCGGTCCTGGATTACGTCCTCGGCACGTTGCAGCCGAACACCGACCTGGCGATGGTCGGGTTCCCGGTCACCGACGAGTTCTCGCATCAGTTCATGGGTCTCGTGACGCCCACCGACATGGAAGGCGATCCGAACCCCTACTACGACGATCTCGAGGGGAACGGCACACCCGACGGGCGGATCGCGATCCGCGAGGGCTTCATCCAAAGTGCCTACGCGGGGGCAGACGAGAAGCTCGGCCGGGCCCGCTCGTTCATGCCGAGCGCTACGGTGTTCGCGAGCTCGGACCACGGGTTCGCGCCCCAGTGGTACGCCGTCAACGCCGGCAAGATCCTGAACGATGCCGGCCTGCAGTCTCCGGAACAGCCAACCAACTGCCGCGCGGCCGCGACGACGAACCTGGCGAAGGCGTGCTTCGCCGGAGGGACGGCCCAGATCTATGTCAACCTAGCCGGGCGCGATCCGGGCGGCACCGTCCCGGCCGGGAACTACGAGACGGTCCGGAACCAGATCGTGACCGCTTTCGAGAACCTGACCGACCCGGCCAACCCGGGAGCCCAGGTCGTCCAGGACGTCCTCCTCAAGGAGGAGCTGCGCGACGTCGACGGGAGCGACTCCCTCCATCCGAGTCGGAGCGGGGACGTCGTCGTGGTCCTCCGGCCTCCGTACCAGTTCGACGCGGCAACACCGGGTCAGCGGATCGCCTTCTCACAGTTCTTCGGGCAGCACGGTTACTTCCCCGACCTCGTCGACATCCCACACAACGTCAACATGCACGCGACCTTCGTCGCGGCCGGCTCCGGGATCCGCAAGCAGAACCCGGTGGCCGGGATCCGCGCCGTTGATATCGCGCCGACGATCGCGTTTCTGATGGGCATCCCCGGCACGCAGAACGCTCGTGGGCGCATCCTCACGGAGTTGTTCCCCCAGCCCGGTCGTTGGAAGACGGCGACCATCCTCGACATCAGCGACTACCACGGACAGCTCGTCCCGCTCGCGGAGACGGCCGATAACGTCGGGGGAAGTGGCGCCTCCAACCCGAGCTTTGCGATCGGTGGGTCGGCCTTCCTGGACACGTGGTTCGACCTGTACCGCTCCGAGGCACCGAACGGCTCGATCACGGTCGCAGCGGGTGACTCGGTGGGGGCGACGCCGCCGATCTCCGCCTTCTTCGGCGACACGCCCACGATCGAGATCATGAACCTGATGGGCTTCTCGGCCGACGGGCTCGGGAACCACAACTTCGACAAGGGCGAGCAGTACCTGCGGAACACGCTCATCCCGCTGGCCAACTTCCCCTATCTGTCCTCGAACATCGTGGATGCCCAAGGGCATACGCCTGCCGAGTGGTCGCCCTCCGCCGTCTTCGACTTCGACGGGACCAAGATCGGGCTGGTGGGGTTCTCGAACGAAGACATCCCCGAACTCATCTTCCCCGGTGGGCTCGGACCGTTCCACGTCGCATCCCGGATCCCGGCCGTGCAGGCCGAGGTCAACCGGCTCAGGGGCACCGGGGTCAACACGATCGTCGTCATGGGCCACGACGGGGCGACGGCCGGAACGCTCACGGCCCCGACCGGCCCGGTCGTGAACCTGGCCGACGCGCTCACCGGCGTCGACGCCGTGATCGGCGATCACACCAACGTCCAGGTGCTCACGACCCGGCCGAACGGCGTGCTCCTGACCGAGAACCTCAGCAAGGGCGCGCGCTTCACGCGGATCCGGCTCGTGGTCGACGCAAACACCAAGGCCGTCGTCTACAAGACGGCCGACTTCCACAGGCCGTGGACGATCGGGGTCACGCCCGATCCCGCGATCAAGGCGACGATCGACGACCTCACCGCGCAGCTCGCCCCGATCCTCGGAACGGTGATCGGCAACTCGACGGTCGAGATCCTGCGCTCGGACGTCTGCGGTCGGGTGGACGGAAGGCTGTGCGAGTCGCTCGTCGGCGACGTGGCGACCGACGCGATGCGCGACGCGTACGGCGCCGATTTCGCGATCACGAACTCGGGCGGCCTGCGTGATCGGCTCACCTGCCCATCCGCCGGAGGCGGCACCGGGTTCTGTCCGGCGTTCACCCCGCCGCCGTACCTCATCACCCGTGGCCAGGTGCTGGCGGTGCTTCCGTTCGGCAACGTCGTCGTCACGCTCGAGGTGAACGGTGCCGAGCTGAAGACGATGCTCGAGAACGGGGTGTCGTCGATGCCCGGAGCGAATGGCCGGTTCCCGCAGGTGTCGGGTCTGTGCTTCGCGTACGACATCGATGCCGCACCCGGGAGTCGTGTCACCGGAGCCGTGGAACAAGCGGCGGATGGGACCTGTACGGGATCGCCGGTCGACCTCACGGCCGCATCGACCTACTTGATCGCCGAGAACGACTTCATGGTGAACGGCGGGGATGGGTACCCGAACTTCTTCGCCCGCGCGACTACCCGGGACATCATGGATCAGGTGCTCGCCGACTACGTCACGGCAGCATCGCCGATCTCCCCGACGATCCAAGCGCGCATCAAGTGCATCGACTCGAACCCGGCGGGCGGAAACGTCTGTCCGGTGGGTTCGCCGTAAACGAACGGAAGCTCGGTCGAGGGGGCCAGCGACCGGCCCCCTCGCCTGTTCGAACCCTAGCCGGGGAGGACCGGTGTGAGCTCGGCGATGTCGCATGAGCCGCGCCAGCGCGCGAGCCACTCGCTCGGGGTACCCGCGCGGCTCTTGCGCTTGTCCACGAGGAGCTTGGCCGCGTCTTCCCACTCGGGGCCCCGCAGCACGCGCGAGGCCGCGTGGAACTCGGTCGCAGCGGTGTCGCGGCCCTTGCGCCTGGTCACGACGACGAGCTCCGGCGCGCCGGGGATGCCCGGCACGCTCTGATCCTCGGGGCCGGGCTCCCGCTGGGACAGCACGAAGATCTTGCCGTTGCGGTAGACGAACCAGGACGGGATCAGCTTGCGCCGACCGTTGGCCTCGACACCGACCCAGATCACGTCCGACCGCTTGAGGCCGTCCTCGATCGCCTTGGGGAGCTTCGCCGACCCGAGCTGGACCAGGACCGGGACCTCGATCTCGCCGACGATCTCCTCGTCGATGACGAACGACACGACGTAGGTCCCGGTCTCGTCGAACGAGGCGTCGGTGATCGTGTCCGTCTCGACCGTGAGATCCATCGAGCCGATCATGCGGCGGACCGCGGGACCCCAGCGATGCACCAGGCGCCCGGACGGTCCGTAGAAGTGGATCTCCTCGGTCACCATGCCCGTCCCGACCTTCCACGAGCGGGTGACGACAAAGGGGAGCGCCGTGCCGGGCGAGCCGAGCAGGTAGACGCCCGGGGGACCCTGTTCGCCGTAGGTGGCCCAGACGCGCTGGTCCACCACGTTGGCGGAGACGAGCTCGCCGACGGTCATCGCCGCGAGAGGATACCCGACGCCTGCCCGCTCACGGATCGCGCCCGTGCCGTTCGCTCATGCTCTTCGGCGCGACCCCGGTTCAGGCGCTGCGCGCGAGCCACAGACGCGGCTCCTCGAGCTCGGGCATCGACGGGAGCGCCTCGGCCGAGTCCCACATCCGCGCCAGGGTCGCCTCGTCGGTGAGCTCCACGACCGTGTCGCAGAAGGCGCGGCCCAGCCGGTACTGTTCGCGCTTGACCTCGATCCCGAGCAATCGCTCGAAGACGGGATCGACGTGCTCGGTCTCGCGGTACCGCCGCATCGCCTCGTCGATACGAGCATAGGACGGCAGCATCTGCGCCCCGAGCGCGTGCATCACATGGTCGCCGTAGCCCTCGGATGCGGTCATGAACGCCTGGACCCGGCGGAGCTTGAGCCGCTGCTCGTCGTCCATCACGGCGCCGAACAGCGAGTCCTGCCCGGCGAGCATCTCCTGCATGCCTTCCGGGTTCGAAGCGTCGAGCGAGGCGAGCCGTTGCTGCAGCTCCTCGACGTCGAGCGTGAGCGTCGACGTGAAGTCGTCGATCAGCTCCCGGAACCTCGCGAGGGCCCAGGGACGCGCGAACTCGAACCGGTGCGTCACCTCGTGGATCGCGATCCAGGTTCGGAAGTCTGTCGGGTCCAGGCTCCACTCCTTCTCGAAGCGAGCGATGTTGGGGACGACGAACAGCAGCGCGCCGGCGCCGTCGGGCCTCGGCACCGCGATGTCGTACTGACCCAAGACCTGCTGGGCGAGCGTCCCGAGCACGGTGCCGACCTGCGCCCCCAGGAGCAGCGGCGACAGCTGCCCGAGCACCTGCGCCACGCCGGCCTGCGCCTGCTCCGGCACCGCATCCCGCTGCGCCGTCGCGATCGCGTCGCCGATCTTCGCGGCGGCCGGTTCGAGCAACCCCCGCAGCCCCTCGATGTTCGCCTGCACCCACTGCCCGCGCCGAACGGCCTCGACCCTCGGGATGTCGGGGGGCGCCTCGAGGCCGGTGAACCCGGTCACCTGGAGCTCGGCGACACGGACGGCCTCGTCGAACCCGCGACGATCCTCCTCGCCCGGGGCTGGGTCCTCGGTGCCCCAGGACGCCGACGCGATCCCCACCTGCCTCGCGAGCTCCCAGTTCACCGGTCCGCTCGACGACATCAGGACCCGCTGGATCTCTCGGAACAGCGGGACGTCGTTCCAGACGTCGCCGGGCGGGACCCCGAACGGTTGCTCCTCGGGCGTTGGGCTCATGCGGCCATCCTACGGCCGCGCCCGCGTTACGCCTGCTCGGGTCCGCGCCCGGCTCGAAGGCCCGGACCGCTCGCTACGATGGGTGCGTGCGACCCGACCTGCTCGTGCGCGTCACGGCGGATCCGATCGGCGCCGGCGAGGCGGTCGAGTTCGTGAGCGACCCCGCGGCGGGCGGAACCTGCGTCTTCCTGGGGACGGTGCGGGATCACTCGGATGCCGGGGCCGTGACGGGCCTCACGTACGAGGCATGGGAGGAGCAGGCCGTGCGCCGGCTCGAGGAGGTCGCCGACGAGCTGTTCGAACGCTGGCCGCTCCGCAAGGTCGCGTTCCTCCACCGGTTCGGCGAGCTCGGGCTCGCTGACGTCTCCGTCGTGGTGGCGTGCTCGTCGGCGCACCGCGCCGAGGCGTTCGAGGCCTGCAGGCACGGGATCGAGCGGCTGAAGCGGGACGTGCCGATCTGGAAGAAGGAGCATCTCACCACCGGCGCCTCGAGCTGGGTGATGGGGTCGTGACGTTCGGGACCCCGAACGGCTGATGGGGCGCGACCTCGCGATCGACCTCGGGACCGCGAACACGCTCGTCTACCGCCAGGGCGAGGGCGTCGTGTTCAACGAGCCGACCGTCGTCGCGATGAACGCATCGAACGGCAAGGTCGAGGCCATGGGCGACGAGGCCTGGCAGATGATCGGCGGGCGTTCGGGCAACGTCGTGGCCCTCCGCCCGCTGCGTCACGGGGTGATGACCGAGTTCGACATCACCCAGCGGATGATCGAGGTGGTCCTGCGCCGGGTCGGCGTCTCCCGCTTCCCCAAACCCCGCGTGCTGTCATGCGTGGCGAGCGAATCCTCCGAGGTCGAACGGCGGGCCGTTCGGGAGGCCGTGAAGTTCGCCGGAGGGCGCGACGTCGTGCTGGTCGAGGAGCCGCTCGCCGCCGCGATCGGCGCGCGACTCCCGATCCACCAGCCGATCGGGAACCTGATCGTGGACATCGGCGGAGGCACCACCGAGATGGCGGTGACCTCGATGGGCGGCGTCGTCTCCGGCGGCTCGACGCCGCTGGGCGGGTTCGACCTCGATGCCGCGATCCAGGACCACCTGCGTCGCGAGTACGACGTCGCGATCGGGGAGAAGTCGGCCGAAGCGGTCAAGATCGCGATCGGCTCGGCGTTTCCCGCTCCGCGGGGACGCGCGGCGATCGTGACGGGTCGGGCGCTCGCGACCGGCGCCCCTACCGAGATCCGCGTCACCGAGGACGAGATCCGCCAAGCGATGTCCGAGCCCGTCCACCAGATCGTGGAGGCCGCGAGGAGGACGATCGCCGAGGCGCCCCCCGAGCTCACCCACGACGTGCTCGAGTCCGGCATGTTCCTCACCGGCGGCGGCGGTCTCCTGCGCGGGCTGGACCTGCTTCTGTCGCAGGAGTGCGAGGTACCCGTGCACCTCACCGATCGGCCGCTCGAGACCGTGGTCCTCGGCCTGGGCGCGATGCTCGAACACCTCGACGACTACCGGACGTCGTTCCAGCTCGTCCGGAAGCGCTGACCGGCGACAGACCCGGACCGATCGTTAGTCCAGGAAGGCCTCGATCGTCTTGTTGATCAGGTGGCCGAGCTCGTAGAGCGCCAACGCGAGCGCCGCGGCGCCGACCCCGAGCAGGACGATGACGCCGACCAACCCCTGCAGCCGTTCGCGGACCCCCGGGCCCTGCGTCGAGACCTGGAGGTAGGCGTACCCGGGGGCCGGGGCTCCCGGTTCGAACGCCTCGAGGGCCTCCTCCGGCTCCGTCTCCCCGAACCCGCTCGCCGGCGGCGCCCCTTGAGTGCTGACCGTCCCCAGGTAGACGGCGCAGCCGACGACCACCGACAGCACGGCCACGATCACGAATGGCATCGCGAGGAGCGTACATCCGCTTCTCCCTGGTCCGCGCGATCTCCCCGTACCATCGCTCCATGCTGCGCGGGAAGGGGCGTGTCGTCCTCTATGTGGCGATCGGGGTGATCGCGGGACTCGCCTTCACCGTCTATCTCCCGTGGTACGCGGTCGGCCCGGGCCCGGCCCGCGCGGTCCAGCCGCTGATCCGGTTCGAGGACAGGACACGGTACGAATCGCAGGGCAGCTTCGTGATGACCTCCGTGCGCTTCACGCGGCTCACCGGTTTCGACATGCTCCTGGCTTGGCTCGACCCCGACAGCGCCGTGGTCGCTCGTTCGGTGTTGTATCCGGACGGGGAGAACCCCCAGGTCCAACGCGAGCGCTCGATCTCGCAGATGGACTCGAGCAAGCTCGACGCGTCGGCGGTGGTCCTGCGAGCCCTCGAGGGCTACCCGATGGACCACGGCGACGGCGTGCTGGTCGAAAGCGTCGTCTCGGGCTGCGCTGCGGACGGCGAGCTCTTCCCGGGCGACCGGATCCTGTCGATCGACGGGGAGCCGGTCGACAGCTACCGAGACGCGAGCCGGGCGATCGAGGCCGCCCCGTCGGGGTCCACGCTCACGTTCGATCTGTCGGTCGACGGCGTGCCCGAGACCGTCGACCTCGTGCGCGAGCCGTGCGGCATCAGCGAGGACCCGTTGGTCGGGGTCCGGATGATCAACAGCTTCCCGTTCGACGTGAGCATCTCGAGCGGCGAGATCGGCGGGCCCTCGGCCGGGCTGATGTGGGCGCTCGGTCTGTACGACCTGCTCACCCCCGGAGACCTGACGGACGGCCGGATGATCGCCGGGACGGGGCAGATCGCCCTCGACGGCACGGTGATCCCGATCGCCGGCATCGACGAGAAGCTGTCGGCGGCCGCCGACGCCGGTACCTCGGTCTTCCTGGTCCCCCGGGGCAACATGAAGGCGGCACAGGCCTCGGGCGGCCACGGGCTCGAGCTCGTTCCGGTCGCCACCTTCGACGACGCGCTGGCGTACCTCCAGGGTCGCTAGCGGGCACCGTTCTCCGCGAGGACCGGTGATAGGCTTGCGCCTCCCATCGACCGCGAAGGATGGACACCAGGGACCTATGGTCGTTCGCGTTCCGACCGCAACACCCGCGCCGGGACGGCGTCGGCTCATCATCATCGTCG
>CBRGMI010000025.1:0-15490 GCA_967797495.1 uncultured bacterium | reverse complement strand
AGCGGGAGATCGCGGAGGACATCCCGAGGACCTGATCGATCGGCCTGAAGCGTTGACGCCGGACGAGGCGGTCGCCGTCTGCAGGCAGGCGGGGGTCCGCCTCGTCCGGTTCTTGTATTGCGACAACGCAGGCATCGTCCGGGCCAAGGCCGCGCACGTCGAGCGGCTGGCGGACAGGATGCGGACCGGGATCGGCCTGACCGTCGCGATGCAGGCCATGAGCTCCCTCGACCAGCTCCAACCGGTGGAGGGGATGGGCCCGGTCGGCGAGGTCCGGCTGGTCCCCGATCCCTCGACGCTGCGGATCCTTCCCTACGCGCCGAACTCGGCGGCCATGCTCGTCGACCACGTCCGTCTGGACGGCGAGCCCTACGAGGCCGGCCCGCGGTCCTTCCTCAAACGCATGGACGCCGCACTCACCGAACGCGGGATGGTCCTGCGGTGCTCGGTCGAGAACGAGTTCAGCCTGGCGATGCGCGCCGACGCGGGGTTCGCGCCGATCGACGAGAGCCTGTGCTTCTCGACGGTGGGGATGGCCGCGTCGCAGGAGGTGACGGACGCGATCGTCGCGGCGCTCGAGGCGCAATCGATCCAGCTCGAGCAGTACTACGTGGAGCTCGGGCACGGCCAGCAGGAGCTCTCGGTCGTGCACCTCCCGGTGCTCGAGGCCGCCGACACGCAGATCCTGGTCCGCGAGACGATCCGGGCCGTCGCCTCGAGCTTCGGGCTGGTGGCCTCGCTCGCCCCCAAGCCGTGGCCGGATCAGGCGGGCAACGGCGCGCACGTCCACTTCAGCGTCTGGGACCCGGCGGGCGAACGGAACCTGTTCCACGACGGCACGCGGCGCTACGCGCTGTCCGAGATCGCCGAACGCTTCGCGGCCGGGATCCTCGCGCACACGCCGGGTCTTCTCGCGCTGACCGCCCCGTCGTTCAACTCGTTCCGCCGGCTCCTCCCGCAACACTGGAGCTCGGCGTTCGTGTGCTGGGGACCGGACAACCGGGAGGCCACGGTCCGCGTGCCCTCCACGTACTGGGGGCTCGAGGAGCCGTCGACCAACCTCGAGTTCAAGCCGTCGGACGCGAGCTGCAACCCGTACATCGCCTTCGCGGGGCTGATCGCGGCCGGTCTGGACGGGATCGAGCGTGGCCTCGGACTCCCCGAGCCGATGCTGGTCGACCCCGCGACGCTCACGGACGCCGAACGCGAACGCGCCGGAGCCGCGCGGTACCCCGAGACGCTCGGCGCGGCCCTCGACGCGCTCGAACGCGACGAGGTGCTCACGGGCGCGATGGGCGACCTGCTCACCGCGTCGTACGTCGCCGTGCGCCGCTCCGAGTTCGAGGCCTACGAGGCGATGGACGAGGCGGAGCAGTACCGGGGCCACTTCGAGAAGTACTGACCTCCGCGCGGTGGTGGCTCACTCGCTCAGACCGTGCAGCGCGCGGCAGCTGTCGCCCAGCACCATCGCGCCGAGCCGCTCGGCGTCGCCGGTGGCCACGTAATCGCGCTCGACGAACCTGTCGAGGACCCGTTCGAGCGCCCGCCGGGCCAGGAGCGCCGAGATCCAGAACGACTCCGGCTCCCCCGCCTCGTCGGAGCCGTACAGGAGCTTGGCCGCCGGGACCGTCCCCACGAGCATCTCGAGCGCCCACTCGACCTGCCCGAACCCCCAGGGGATCAGCTCGGACAGCTCGAGGTAGACGTTCGGGAGGACCGAGGCGATGTAGGCGGCCTCGCGGATCCAGGGGTAGCCGCTGTGGACGAGCACCACCGGCTGGTCCTGCACGTCGACGAGCAGCGGGAACAGGTTCTCGGGCTTCGCGTGGATCAGGTCGATGTCGGGATCCCCGCCCCCGCAGTGGAAGTGGAACGCGCGACCCAGCTCCTTCGCGACCTCGAGCGTCCGCCGGATCAGGAAGTCCCGGACGGGCTTTGCGTGGTCCCGCGTCTCCCTCCACTCGTCCCCGCGCCAGCCTGCGAAGGCCTCACGGGCGTCGGCCTCGCTCGGATCCCCGACGTCCAGTCCGGTCCGATACGCGACGATCGACTTGAAGGCGACGCAGTTCGGATCGGTGGCGGCTTGCCGCGCCTCGCCGTCGACGCCGGCGAGCAGGTCGTCGAACGTGCCCTCGCGGTGCACGAGGATCCAAGGCTCGAGCCGGGCGACCCGATGGACGCGCACGCCGATCGTGCGTTCGAACTCCTCCGCGGGGACCGGCGGCTGGGGGAAACCCTCGTCCGACAGGACCGCGACGACGCCGGCCGCGTCGAGCAGGCCCTTGGTGTACCCGACGGGATCGGCGCGCAGCGCCGCCGCCCGCGCCTGGGCCACCGCCTGCCGATCCGGTTCGCACCCGAGGTGTTCGGCGAGCCACCGGTGCATCGCGATCCCATACACCGTCGACCCGGTCAGGGCGTCCACGAACGGCCACAGGTCCTCCTGCAGCCGAGAGGACGACGCGAAGCTCTCGCCGAGGAACATCGCGCGGGTGTCGAACCCGCCGGGGTCGCGTTCGAGTAGCTCCTCCAGACGGTACGGGTGGGTGTGCGCGTCGACGATGGGCACGCCCGACAGATCGATCCCGGCCAATGCCCCTCCCTCCCTTTCTGGCCCTCGGTCGCCTCTCAGTATCGCCAGCGATGCGCGCGGACGACGGCATCGTCGTCCATCCCGTCGAACGCCTCGAGCTCGCCCTTGCGTGTGGCGACGAACGACTCGAAGAGCATGTCCCCCATCGCCTCGCGAAGGACGGCCGAGCGCTCGAGCTCCGCGATCGCGGCCCCGAGCGACGACGGGAGCCGCGAGATCCCGCGCCTGCGTCGCTCGGCCGCGGAGAGGGACGCCGGATCCTCGATGGTCGGCTCGGGGAGCCGGAGGTCGCGTTCGAGCCCGTCGATGCCGGCGGCGACGATCGCCCCGAGGACCAGGTACGGGTTGCCGCCCCCGTCCACGGGCTTGACCTCCAGGTTCGCCGCCTCCGAGCGGCTGCCGACCATCCCCGTCACGAACCGGAGCCCGGCCTCCCGGTTCTCGCGGCCCCACGCCTGGAACGCGCCCGCCCACCGGTGCGGCTGGAGCCGCAGGTAGCTCGCGACCGACGGGCACGAGACCGCCACGATCGCCGGCAGGGACTCGAGGATCCCGGCGGCGAACGCCTGGGCCTCGCGCGTCATCCCCTCGGGCCCGTCGCCCCCGGCGAACCGGTTGCGCCCGCGCCGGTCCCACAGGCTGAGGTGCAGGTGATCGCCGTTGCCGACCAGGCCGGCGAACACGACCGGGGCGAACGAGACCGCGAGCCCGTTCGCGCGCGCGACCGCCCGGATGGTGTGCCGGGCCACGAGGTTGGTGTCGGCGACCGCGATCCCGGCGCGGTGCGGCACGGAGATCTCGAACTGCCCGGTCGAGTACTCGGGGTGGAACTGCATCACGCCGGTCCCCTGCCGCTCGAGCGCGCGGATCACGTCGGTCGCGAACGGCTCCTGATCGGCGAGCACCGGGGCGCTGTAGCCGGGACCGACGTGGGCGGGGATCGGCTCCGGCTCGTCGGCCTCGCGCGGCGCGACGCGGTTCCCGAGGAAGAACTCGAGCTCGTACGCGCCCCGGAGCTCGAGCCCGTGGGCCGACAGGCGTTCGAGCATGCGCCTCGCGAACGTGCGCCCGCACGGCGGCCAGGGGTCCCCCTCCTGGTCGCGCTGGTCGACGGCGGCGAGCGCCCACCCGGGAGAGGCGGCCAGCGCGACCGCCGAGGCGGGATCGGGGACGAGCCGCGTGTCGCCGCTCGGGCCCTCGATGCCGGGCGACGAGGCGATGCCGTCGTTGACCAGGAAGACCGAGAACACGTTCGACAGCCCGACGCCGAACCGCGCGACCTCCTCGAACCGCCGGATCGGGATGCACTTCACGCGCGTGATACCGGCGGGGTCGACCATCGCGAGGGCGATCGCCTCGACCCCGCCCGCCGCCAGGCGCCGCGCCACCGACACCGCCCCGTCGCTCGTGCGCCGGGCCGGAGCCGTGCGCGCCGTTCGGGGCTTGGCGGCCGGGCTCAGAACAGCTCCAGGTACTCCGTGCGCTCCCAGTCGCTCACATGATCGGCGAGCCGGGAGAGCTCGTACCGCCGCATCGTCGTGTACGCCGCGATGAACTCGCCGCCGAGGAAGTCGCGCGTGGCGGGCTCGGCCTCGAGCGCGTCGAGCGACCCCGAGAGATCGGTCGGCAGCTTCTCGAGCGTCTCGTCCTCCTCGGCGGGGACGCCCGGCTCGGACGGTTCGGGCGCCGTGAGCTTGTCCTCGATCCCGCGGAGCCCGGCCTGGATCAACGCGGCGCCGACGAGGTAGGGATTCGACAGCGCCGAGGGCGCCCGGTACTCGATGTGCTTGGAGGCGGGGCTCCCGCCCTTGACCCGGACCAGCGCCGAGCGATCCTCGTATCCCCAGGAAACGTTCGTCGGGCTGAACGTGTGTCGCCGGCGGCGGCGGAGGCAGTTCACGGTGGGCGCGATCACCGCGTCGATCGCGCGCGCGTACATGAGGAGGCCGGCGATGAACGAACGCGCGGTGTCGTTCATGCCGTTCGGATCGCCCTCGTCCGCGAACGCGTTCTCCCCCGAGTCCGCGTGCAGGAGCGAGAGGTGCGTGTGGCACCCGCTCCCCGCGGAGGTCGCGAACGGTTTGCTCATGAACGTCGCGAGGTAGCCGTCCTGCTTCGCGATCTCCTTGACGCCGTTCTTGAACGTGAACGCGTTGTCCGGACCATGCAGGCCACGTCCGGGCGCGAAGTTGATCTCCCACTGCGACCCGGCGTACTCGCAGTTGGCGGTGATGACGTCGACGCCGACCCTCGGCATCTCCTCGACGATCCGCCGGATCGTCGGGACGAAGTCGTTGCGGACCGTGTTGAAGATCTGGTAGCCGTCGAAGAGCGGCTCGTGCGTGTCCGCGGTCAGCAGATAGAACTCGAACTCCGAGCCCATCAGCGGCTCGAACCCCATCTCGCGCGCCCGCTCGACGGCGTTACGGAAGACGTGACGGGGCGTCGCGGTGAGCGGCCGCCCGTCGTACCACCGCGCGTCGCAGATGAAGCGCGCGGTGCGATCGGCCCACGGGATCACGGCGGCGCTCTCGGGATCGGGGAACAGGAGCTGGTCGCCGTACCCGACCTCCTCGTGGTACAGGGTGCCCGGGACGACGTCGGACCGCGAATCGAGGACGCTGACCCCGCCGTACATGTTGAGACCGCGCTCGGCGTAGTCGGCGGCGTGGGCGATCGGGATCGTCTTCGAACGCGAGATCCCGTGCATGTCGGGCAGCTCGAACCGGACGAACGCGATCCCGTCCTTCCGCCATCCCTCGAGGACCTTGCCGACGCTCTCCACCGGCTCCTCCTTCTGGGCCCCACCGGCCCATGCGCCTTCGCCCGCAGGCCTTCCCGACCATCCCGTGGGGGAGGCGAGCGGGCCGATCGCTCGATCGTAGCGTGTTCGGGGGGAGCGACGGGAGGGTCCCCTGGCCGGGCGGCCGCGCGGTACGCTTCGGACGTGCGGCGGCCCGGCCTCGGCGGGGCGGGTCGCACGTCCACCGGGCGAGCCAACGGGCGAGGAGGGCGCGTGACGCGGGGCCTGATCGAGTCGAGCCAGACGCGCGTGCTCCCCCTCGAGTTCGAGCGGGCCTACCCGGTCGTGGTGCGGGGCGACGGCGTCTGGGTGGAAGACGCGTCGGGCAACCGCTACCTGGACGCGATGAGCGGGGGCTCGATGGCGGCGACGCTCGGGCACGGGCGGAGCGACATCGTCGCCGTGGCGCGATCCCAGGCCGAGCGGCTCGCCTACGTGCACAACGAACGGCTGACCAACCCCGCCCAGGAGCGACTCGCGCAGGAGCTCGTGGACGTGGCGCCCGAGGGGTTCTCGCGCGTGCGGTTCGTCACGAGCGGGTCGGACGCGAACGAGACCTCGATCCAGCTCGCTCGGAGCTACCACGTCGAACGCGGCGAGCCCTCGCGCTGGCAGGTGATCTCCTTCGCGCAGGCCTACCACGGGCCGACGATGGAAACGCTCGCGCTGACCGGGCGGCCCGGGCTGCACGGACCGTTCGGGCCCTACCTCCCCGAACACCTCCACATCCCCCCGAGCACCTCGCGAGCCGACCCGACCGGCCGGTCGGCGCTCGACGCGTTGGACCGCGTCATCGAACGAGCGGGACCGCACACCGTGTCGGCGTTCTTCTGCGAGGCGATCAGCGCCGCTGCGCTGCCCGCGTCGACGCCGTCCGCCGGCTTCTGGGAGGGCCTGGCCGAACGGCGCGAGCGCCACGGGTTCCTGGTCTGCTTCGACGAGGTGGTCACGGGCGTCGGGCGAACGGGTCGGTGGTTCGCCGGCGAGGGGACGGCGTGCACGCCGGACATCATCGCGACCGCGAAGGGCCTCGGCGCCGGGTACGCGGCGATCGGCGCGGTGCTGTGCCGCGAGCCCGTCTACGAGGCCGTCGCGAACGGCTCGCGGCGGTTCCCCCTGGGTCACACCTGGGACGGCGCGCCGCTCTCGTGCGCGGTGGGGCTCGCCGTCCTCGACGTCCTTCGCTCCGAGGGCCTGATCCCACGTGTCGAGGAACGGGGGCGACTCCTGCGGGACGAGCTCGAGGCGGCGCTGGCCGGTGTTTCCGTCGTGCAGGAGGTCCGGGGGCACGGGTACCTGCTCGGGGTGTCGTTCGCCGACCCGCGGGACGGATCGTTCCTGCCGCGCGAGCTTCGGGTGGCGGGCCGGGTCGACGAGGCGGCGTTCGAACGCGGACTGATCACGCTCTCGACCCAGCCGACGCGCGACGGGTACGCGGGCGACCAGACCCTGTTCGCCCCACCGTTCACGACCACCGACGACGAGCTGGCCGAGATGGTCTCGCGGTTCGCCGACGCCGTGCACCGCGTCGCGCAGGACGTCGAACCGGAGCTCGACCGGAGCCCGTCGCCGACGACCACGGGAGCCGAACGATGAGCGAGACCGAGACCCCCCTCCGCGCGCTGATCCTCCAGCACGAGGAGCCCACGCCGCCCGGACACGTCACCGGATGGCTCGACGCGCACGGGGCGGAGGTCGACGTGGTGCGGATCGACCTCGACGATCGCGAGCTCGACCCGAGCTCGTACGACCTGGTCGTGTCGCTCGGCTCCGAGTTCGCGGCGTTCGACGACCACAAGCCGTTCGTGCCTCGCGAGGCGAGGCTCATGGAGAGGGCGATGCGAGAGGACGTTCCGGTGCTCGGGCTCTGCTTCGGCGGCCAGATGCTTGCGCGGGTGCTGGGTGGCGAGGTGTCCCGCGGCGACGTGGCCGAGATCGGGTGGCTGCCCGTCCGCACGACCGACCCCGAACTGGTCCCCGAGGGTCCGTGGTTCCAGTGGCACTTCGACACGTTCACGACGCCGCCGGGCGCGACGCTGATCGCGGAATCGGACGTCGGGCCGCAGGCGTTCGTGTCGGGGCGGAGCCTGGGGCTCCAGTTCCACCCCGAGGTCACGCCCGAGATCATGCACGACTGGGTCCGCGCGTACCGCCACGAGCTCGACGAGGAGGGCGTCGACCCGGACGCGTTGCTCGCCGAGACCGACCGCAACGCCGAGGAGAACCGGCGCACCGCGATGCGACTGCTCGAACGCTTCCTGGACGGCGTCGCGCGACTCGGTTCGGCCGCGACCCGGCGATGATCCGCGCCGACGCCTCGGCCGTGTTCCATCGCTTCCTCGACCTGCCGTACCCGAGCATCGAGGGAGGCGAGGGCGTGTGGCTGACGACGATCGACGGCCGCCGGATCCTCGACGCGTGCTCGGGCGGCGCGATGGTGGCCTGCCTTGGTCACGGGGTCCGCGAGCTCGCGGCCGCCGCCGCCGAGCAGGCGGAGAAGATCTCGTACTTCTACAACCACCACTTCACGAGCGAGCCACAGGAACGGCTGGCGGATCGATTGCTACGACTGACGCCCGAGATGGCACGCGTACGGTTCGTGTCCGGGGGTTCGGAGGCGAACGAGACGGCCCTGCAGCTCGCCCGCCTGTATCACGTCGAACGCGGGGAGACCAACCGCTGGCGCGTGATCTCGCCCGCGCAGGCGTACCACGGCTCCTCCATGGGCACGCTGGCTCTCAACGGCCGGCCGGCGGTCCAGGAGCCGTACGCGCCGTACCTCGCCCAGCACCTGCACCTGCCCCCGTCGACGTGGCGCTTCGACCCGACCGGCGAGTCCGCCCTCGCCGAGCTCGACCGCCTGCTCGAGCGGCACGGGAACGAGATCGCGGCGTTCTTCTGCGAACCCGTGAGCGCGGCCGCGCTCCCCGCCTACTCGCCACCCGAACGCTTCTGGCACGGCCTCGCCGAACGCCGGAGAGAGCACGGGTTCCTGGTCTGCTTCGACGAGGTGGTGACCGGCATCGGCCGCGTCGGCAGCTGGCTGGCCGCGCACCAGCTGCCCATCGAGCCCGACATCGTTGCCGTCGGCAAGGGGCTCGGGGCGGGGTACGCGCAGCTCGGAGCCGTCCTGGTCCGGCAGGAGGTCTACGACGCGATCGACCGCGGGTCGCGCGAGTTCGACCTCGGGCACACGTGGGACGGGGCGCCGCTGCCCTCCGCCGTCGGGCTCGCCGTCCTCGACCTCATCGAGGAACGGAACCTCGTGGATCGGGTTCGCGACCGGGGTCCCGGCCTGCGGGACGAGCTCGCCGAGGCGCTCGCCGGCTCGGAGATCGTCAGGGAGGTCCGCGGGCGAGGCTTCCTCATGGGCGTGGAGCTCGTCGACCCGCGCGACGGCACGTCGTTCCTGCCCGTGGAGCTCGACGCGGCCGAGATCGTCGACGACACCGCGTTCGAACACGGCCTGCTGGTGACCTCCACCCATCCGCAGGCGGATGGGTTCGCCGGCGACCAGGTGCTCCTCGCGCCCGCCTACACGAGCACCGATGCAGAGCTCGCCGAGATGGTCGAACGCTTCGCGGCGACGATGACCGACGTCGAGCGACGCGTCGGCGCCGCCCTGGCGGGCGCGCCATCGTGAGCGCCCGAGCGAACGGCGCCGGCGAGGAGTTCGTCCTCCTCGCGATCCCCGACATGAACGGGTCGATGCGCGGCAAGGCCCTGCGCCCGGACGCGTTCGAGTCGGCCCTCGAGCACGGCACCGTGATGACCGACCTCATCATCGGGCTCGATCCCATCGACGCGCCGATCGCCGACTACGAGCGGTTCGGGATCCGCGTAGGGGCGCCCGACCTGATCGTGCGCCCCGACCCCGACACGCTCCACGACCTCCAGTGGCGGCCGGGCTGGCAGGTGTGCCTGGCGACGCCGAGCTGGCCCGACGGGTCCCCGGCGTTCGCCTCGCGCGAGGTCTTGCGTCGGGTGCTGGAGGACGTCGACGGGCTCGGTCTCGAGGTCATGGCCGCGATCGAGTACGAGATCAGGATCTGGGACGAGGAGGGCGCGCCGGCGTCGAGCGGGATCAGCTACAGCCTGAACGAGATCGGACGCTACGGACGCTTCCTCGACGAGCTGGTGCCGTCGCTGGACGGCCTTGGGATCGAGGTGTCCGCGGTGCACACGGAGGCCGGACCGGGCCTGCTCGAGCTGAACGTCGAGGCGCGCCGAGGGCTCGCCGCGGCCGACGGCGCCGCGTTGCTGAAGTTCGGCGTGAAGCAGGTCGCGGCGTCGATGGGTCTGCGTGCGAGCTTCCTCGCGAAGACGAACCCCGGCGAAGAGGGCTCGAGCGGACACGTCCACCTCTCGCTGTGGCGGGGCGGGACGAACGCGTTCGCCGGCGCGGACCCGTCGGCCGAGCTGGCGCCCCCGTTCTCCTCGGCCGTCGCCGGCGTGATCGAGCACCTGCCGGCGGCATCGCTGCTCCTGAACCCGACGATCAACTCGTACAAGCGGCTGGTCCCGGGCTGGTTCGCGCCCATCAACGCGACGTGGGGCTACGAGAACCGCTCGTGCGCCGTCCGCGCGATCCGCTCCGCTCGTCCCGAGCTGTGGCGGTTCGAGTGCCGGCGGCCCGGCGCCGACGCGAACCCGTACCTGGTGCTCGCCGCCATCGCGGCCGCAGCCGCGGACGGGATCAAGGGGGAGGCCTCGCCGCCCGCGCCGATCGCGGGAGACGCGTACGCGCTCGACCAGCCGGAGCTACCGGGCTCGCTCGAGGCCGCGCTCCGCGCGTTCGAGGAAGATGCGGCGCTCCGCGAGGCGCTCGGGAAGGACTTCAGCGACTACTACGCCACCTCGAGGGCGTGGGAGCTGAAGGCCTGGCGCGAGACCGTCACCGAGTGGGAGCGCGAACGCTACGACCGCGGCGTGTGAGATACACGGAGATCGGGAGTCAGACGCTGAGGGATGTGGTCGAACGCTCCGCGTAGACTCGGGTCGTGGCCTCGTACTCCGTCAACAAGCGTGCTGTGGCTCATGCAAGGCGGCTGATCGACGCTCACCAGTACTTGCTCGATAGCGATTGGGGAGAGGCTCAGCCGAAGGCCGCCGATGAGAACGCCTTCCTAGAGGCCCATTCATGGGAGGACTACGCCGAGTGGTACCTCGGACTGACCGAAGGTGCGAGTGAGGACACCAAGGCCAGGTACGGTTTCGTCTACGGGGACTTCCGTCGGGTACACCGGACCGGCTTGATCGCCTGCCAGTACCGAGCGGCAGAGTGGCGACACAAGGAGGTCGAACTCGCTGCCCACGATCTCCTCCAGCACCTCGACGGCAAGCGCGCCTAAACTCGCGGCAGACGACCACTGGACCACGGTCTAGACTTCATTCTTCCGCCCAGGGGGAGGAGCCGGTATGTCGATGCAAGGACCGGGAGGGGCCGGAGGCCGCGATCCAGGAGCCCAGCGCTGGGGCGCTGAGAAAGAACAGATCGACAAGCAGGCCCAAGAGGAACACCTGGTACACGAGGCCCAGCGGATCCACGCCGAGGAGGCGGCTGAGAGAGGCGAAGCCAAGCCGAAGCGGCCTTGGTGGAAGTTCTGGGCCTGAGAGTCAGACGAAGGAGTTCGGGTCGATGCTGGGGTTTGTGCCAGGGACGCTCATCGTGGTCGGCTTCGTCGTGTTGGGCGTGGTGCTGCTCGCCTATGCCTTCTACTTCCTCGTCATCAAGAAGTGGTAACGCCCCGATAGGTCCGCTATGACTCCGAGAAGTACACGTTCTTGACCTCGGTGTACAGGTTCACCGCGTGCATCCCCATCTCGCGGCCGATGCCGCTCCGCTTGTAGCCGCCGAACGGCGCCTCGGTGTGCACGCTGTGCGACGAGTTGACGCTCAGCACGCCGGTCCGGATCCCCTTGGCCACGCGGATCGCTCGGCCGAGATCGCGCGTCCAGATCGAACCGGAGAGCCCGTACTCGGTCGCGTTGGCGAGGCGGATCGCCTCCTCCTCGGTGTCGAACGGGATCACGCACGCCACCGGGCCAAAGATCTCCTCCTGCGCCACCCGCCACGCGTTGTCGACGTCGGCCAGGATCGCGGGGCGAAGGTAGAACCCGTTCGCGCCGTCCCGCACCTCGGGGACGTCTCCGCCGGTGACGAGGCGCGCACCTTCCTTCTGGCCGATCTCGAGGTACTCGAGCGCGGTCTCGCGCTGGCCCGCCGACACCAACGGTCCCAGATCGGTCTCCTCGGAGAGCGGCTGGCCGACGCGCAGCGCATCGGTCTTCGTAGCGAGCGCCTCGATGAAGGCGTCGTACGCGGGGCGCTCTACGAAGATGCGGCTTCGAGCGCAGCAGTCCTGACCAGTGTTCGCGAACACCGCCCACATCGAACGCTCGACGCACGTGTCCATGTCGGCGTCGGCGAACACCACGTTCGCGGACTTGCCGCCGAGCTCGAGCGACACCCGAGTTATGTTCCGGGCCGCCAACGCCATGATCGCCGACCCGATCTCGGTGGAACCCGTGAACCCGACCTTGGACACCCTCGGATCGGTCACCAGCGCGTTGCCGACGCTCGACCCCGGCCCGGGCAGGACGGACATCGTGCCCTCGGGCAACCCGGCCTCCGAGAGGATCTCGGCGAGCCGGAGCAACGAGAGAGGTGTGAGCGTGGCCGGCTTCACGACGATCGTGTTCCCGCACGCGAGGGCCGGCGAGATCTTCCACGTCGCGATCACGAGCGGGAAGTTCCACGGCGTGATGAGCGCGCAGACGCCCACGGGTTCGCGGAGCGTGACGTCGAGACCGGGATCTTGGACCGGCACCGTCTCGCCGAAGATCTTGTTGGCCGCGCCGCCCCAGTACTCCAGGGTGTCGGCGACGATCCCGATCTCGTCCCGCGCGTCGCGGATCGGCTTGCCCACGTTCCGGGCCTCGACCTGCGCGAGCTCCTCGAGCCGCTCCCTGACCAGCACCGAGGCACGGAGCAGCACGCGCCCGCGTGCGGTCGCCGAGGTCCTCGGCCACGGACCCTCCTCGAACGCCCGGACGGCGACGTCGACCGCTCGGCGGGCGTCCTCCGGGCCCGCCTCGGCCACCTCCGCGAGCGCGGAGCCGTTCCCGGGCTCGGTGACGGTGAAGGTTCCCTCTTCGACGGCGGGGACGCGTTCCCCGCCCACGACCAGCAGTTCGGTGGTCATCGTCCCTCCCGGGTCGGTCCCTTGGAGCATCGGCGCGATGATAGCCCCCGACGAAGAGGCGCCGCGATGCACGCCGCCCCGGACAGTGGCAAGCTTTGGAAGTGGCGACCGAGGTTGGTCCGGGCGAGGCGACGAAGCATCAGGTGGGCGACCTCGCCGAGGTCCTGGACAACCTTGGGGTGTTCGGGATGCTGGCCGAGGACCTCGTGGCGCTCTGCGCGTCGGGGTTCCGCAGGGTGCCGATCAGCCAGGGCTCGGACTACTACCTGTCGATCCAGGGGTTCACGCCGAACCAGATCGCGTACGCGCACACCCACCCGGACTCCGAGGAGTGGGTGGTGGTCCTTCGGGGCGACGGCCAGGCGCTGGTTGCGGAGAGCCCGGTGCCGCTCGGCGCCGGTCTGATCATCGGGCGCGCGGCGGCGCATCCTCACGGGTTCCTGAGCGGGGACGAGCCGCTCCAGTTGCTCTCGGTCCAGCTCCCGAGGCCGTCGGAGGGCACGACGACATGGGATCAGTCCGGCGAGACGACCGACCCGATCGATTGCGCGGTCGCGGGCACCTGCCGCCGTTGCCCGCGATGCGGCGGCCACAGCCTCAACGTGCGCGCCCGGGTCTTCCTGTGCGAGAACTGCAACCTGGAGTTCTGAGGGAGGATCAGGTCCAGATCGGGTCCCGCCAGAGCGAGAGCTCGGTCCCGAGCCCGAGCTCCTCGGCGCTCCGGAACACGCGAGCCGCCGCCGCCACGTCCTCGATCGCGAGGCCGACGGGCGACGAGAAGATCCGCTGGTCGTCCGACGTTCGGCCCGGATGGCGTCCCGCCACCAGCTCCGGAAGCTCGACCACGTCTCCTCGCGAGAGCGCGCCCGCCGCGAGCGCACGCGAGAGCGGTCGCGAATGATGCCCCGTCTCGTGCTCCCACAGGTCGCAGACGACCAGGTCCGCGCGCTCGACGCAGGCGACCTCGGCGTCGAGCGAGGAGACCGAGCAGAACAGGCTCCCCGGCCCGAGCCACTCGGGCGGCACGTAGGGCTCGGGGGCCATCGTCGCGGCGACGATCACATCGGCGCCGCGGCACGCCACCTCCGCGCTCGGGACCGGGACGACGGCGTGCGAACGCCCTCGGAACGCCTCGGCGCGCTCGGGCGCGATGTCCCAGACGCGCACCTCGTCGAGCTTGGGGAGGACGGACTCGAGCGCCGCGAGCTGGGTTCCGGCCTGGACGCCGGCGCCGAGGATCGCGGCGACGTGGGCGCCGGGACGGGCCAGCCGCCGGGCGGTGACGCCGGTGACGGCGCCGGTGCGGGCGGCCGAGACGACCGTGCCGTCCATCACCGCGACGGGCAGACCGGTCTCCGGGTCGGTGAGCACGATCAGCCCGATGCCGCGCGGCAACCCGCGCGACGGGTTCGAGGGCACACTGGGGATCCACTTGAGGCCCGCGAGCGCGATCGAGCCCCCGACGTACGCCGGCATCGCCATGATGCGGCCGTCCGTCTCCTCGCTCCCGAGCTCGTCGGACCACAGCAGCGCCGACTTCGAGGGCAGCCGCGTGTCGCCCTCGGCGTGCAGGCGCAGCGCCTCCTCGACGACGTCGATCGTCGCCGCGACGTCGAGACCCCCGGCCGCCACGACGTCCTCCTGCGACAGGAAGCGGAACCGAGCCTCGCTCACGGACGCGAACGCTAGCAGCCGCCCACCGCGCCGGGACTACACTCGGCGGCATGGCATCCGCAGCCAGGCCGACGATCGGCATCGTCTCGTACCACCTCCGCGCCGGCCGCGTGACCAACTGGAAGGTGGGCGGCTACGGGCTTCCGGAGAACTACGTCGACGCGGTTCGCCGCGCCGGCGGTCGCGCGACGCTCCTGCTTCCCGGCGACGACCGTTCCCCCACCCAGCTGCTCGACGCCGTGGACGCGCTGATGCTGATCGGCGGCGGGGACGTGGAGCCGAAACGGTACGGGCAGGACCCGGACGAGACGATCTACGGGCTCGAGCCCGACCGCGACGCGCTCGAGATCGACCTGCTCCGCGAGGCGGACCGCCGCGAGACCCCGACGCTCTGCATCTGTCGCGGCATGCAGGTCCTGAACGTGGCGTTCGGTGGCTCGCTGACCCAGGACCTGCCGAGCGACGGGCGCTTCATACCGCACGGCGCCCCGAGCGGCGCCGACGCGGTCGTCCACGACGTCAAGCTCGCCGGCGGGAGCGCGATCGCCCGGGCGGCGGGCGTGGACGTGGCGGCATGCTCGTCGCACCATCACCAGGGCCCGGACCGGCTGGGCGAGGGCATCGTCGCGAGCGGCTGGAGCGAGGACGGGCTGGTCGAGGCGATCGAGCGCGAGACCGGCTGGATGGTGGGCGTCCAGTGGCACCCCGAGGACACGGCACTCAACGATCCGGCGCAGCAGGGCCTGTTCGACGAGCTCGTGGGGCGATCCAGAGCTTCTACGGCCTGAGCCGATACGCCTCAGCTGAACACGGACAGGCGGCGCCCGTCCACGTCTCGGAACCAGACATACCGGCCGCCCCACTCCTGATCCTCCGGAGGGCCCTCGACGGGGACGCCGGCGTCCACCAGCCGTCGATGTACCTCGTCTACGTCGTCGACCTGGATGTTGATCTCGAGGCCATTGCAGGGTGAGCCGTGAGGACCCTCCTCGAGCCCGAGGTGGAAGCCACCTTGTCCCCCGATACGCACGTACTCGCCCTCTTCCAGCAATACCTGGAGGCCGACGATGTCGACCAGCAGGCGCCGTTGCGCCTCGAGATCCGACACCACCATGAAGACGTGACTCAATCGAGCTCCCACGAATGACCTCCCCCAGGCACGTCGTGCGGGAACGCTACGACAGGAGCCTCGAGAGGGCGTAGGCGAAGGGGGTC
>CBRGMI010000024.1:0-15690 GCA_967797495.1 uncultured bacterium | reverse complement strand
GGCGCCGTGGACGCGTCGAGGCGTTCGACGTCGGCCGCGAGCGCCTCGCGTTCGGTCTGGCCGGCCGTCCTGCCTTGCCGGACCTGCCCCAGGGACTCCTCCAGCCGCGAACGCTCCCGGTCGTGCGAGGCGAGCGAGCGGCGGAACGTCTCCATCTCGGCCCGGTGCGCGGCCGCCTCCTCGGCGAGGCGCCGGCGCTCGTCCTCGGCGTCGCGCCGGGCGTCCGCCGCCGACGCGAACGCGTATTCCGCCGCCTCGAGCTCGTGGCCGCGTCCCTCGAGCTCCTCCGCCGTCTCGGAGAACCGGGCCTCCAGCCGCCGCAGTTCCTCGTCGAGCGCGGCCATCCGAACGCCGTGGTTGGCTTGGGCGGCGACCGCCTGACGGGCCTCGGACTCGAGCTCGACCGCGCGCCGGAGCTCGAGCTCGGCGGCGGACTTGGCGCTCTGCGCCTCGACGAACGACGCCTCCGCCTCCTGCAGGGCCCAGACCGACCGGGCGCGCTCGTCTGCCGCGGCCGCGACCCGTCCGTCGAGCGCGTCCAGCCGTTCGCGCGCGGCGGTGCGTCGCGCGAGCCCCTCGTCCCATCCTTCCGTGCGCCGATCACGCTCGTCCCACAGGTCGCGCAGCCGAGCGGCCGCCAGACGGACCGCGACGGCATCGGCCTCCGTGGTCAGCGTCTCGTGCCTCTTGGCCATCTCGGCCTGCTGGCGGAGCGGCTTCAGTTGGCGACGGAGCTCGGCGAGGACGTCCTGCAGCCGGAGTACGTCCTGGTCGAGACCGGCGAGCTTGCGTTCGGCGCGCTCCTTGCGCTTGCGGTGCTTCGCGACGCCGGCCGCCTCTTCGATGTAGGTACGCCGGTCCTCGGGCCGGGCGGTCAGCACGTCCTCCAGCTGGCCCTGACCGACCACGGTGTGGAGGGCGCGCCCGATCCCGGACTCGGAGAGCAGCTCCTGGACGTCGAGGAGCCGGACGACCTGGCCGCCGATCCGGTACTCGCTCTCGCCGGAGCGGAAGATCGTGCGGCTGATCTCGATCTCGGTCATCGGCACTGGGATCAGCCCGGCGGTGTTGTCGATCACGAGTCGGACCTCCGCCATCCCGAGCCCCGACCGCTGAGGGCTGCCGGCGAAGATCACGTCGGCCATCTGGCCGCCCCGGAGCGCACGAGGTCCCTGCTCGCCGAGCACCCAGCTGATCGCGTCGACCAGGTTCGACTTGCCCGAGCCGTTCGGTCCCACGATGACCGAGACGCCCGGAGCGAACTCGAGGACCGTCTTGTCGGCGAACGACTTGAAGCCTCGGATCTGCAGGGAGCGGAGGAACATGGGAGGTCGATGCTAACAGTGGCCCTCGCCCCGGCCGGGCATCTCGCCGGGGAAAGTTCCGTGCCCGAACTTCACCCGGTGACCCGGAACCCGGTCTCTCCCAAGGGATCCTCGGCCACCACGTCCAGGCGGTCCACGTTCGCGAAGTCCGGACCGACGCCGCTCCACGCGACCATCTCGTCGACCGCCGCATCGGGACCCTCGAACGCGGCCTCCACCCGGCCGTCGGGGAGGTTGCGGACGTACCCCGTGAGCCCGAGCCCGCGCGCAAGTCGGGCGCAGCTCGCACGGTAGAAGACGCCCTGGACCCGGCCAGACGCAACGACGCGTATCCGCTTCATCCGGGCATACTAGGTTCGTGCCCGCCTACGACACGAGGACCGCCCTGCTCGTGGTCGACGTCCAACACGACTTCGCCGACGTGGTCGGCAGCCTCTACGTCCGGGGTGCGGAGGAGATCGTTCCTCTCGTGAACGACGAGGTGGCCTCCGCCCTCGACGCGGGCGCGATGGTCGTCTATTCGCAGGACTGGCACCCGGAGAGCACGCCGCACTTCGAGAAGGACGGTGGGATCTGGCCCGTGCACTGCGTGCGGGATACGTGGGGGGCCGAGTTCCACTCGGAGCTCCGGGTGGTCGAGGACGCCCCGGTCATCCGCAAGGGGATCATGGGCGAGGACGGCTACTCCGCGTTCAGCGTGCGCGACCCGCGCAGCGGGGAGTCGTGGGAGACCGCGCTCGGCAGCCTGCTACGCGACCGGATGATCCGACACGTCGTGATCGGCGGTCTGACGACCGACTACTGCGTGGTCGAGTCGGTCTCGGACGCGCGGGCCCGCCACCTGGAGGTCGACGTGCTCACGGCCGCGATCCGCGCCGTCGATCTGCGCAGCGGCGACGGGCAACGCGCGCTCGAACGCATGCGCGACGTCGGCGCCGTCCTTGTGTGACGGTCCCTTCGACTATGACTGGCACTGCGGGCAGAAGTACGCGTTCCGCCCCGATATCTTGACGGCCTGGATCGGCGTCCGGCAGCGGCGGCACGGGAGGCCGGCCCGCCCGTACACCTTGAGCTCGCTCTGGAACTCGCCCGGCTTGCCGAACAGGTCCAGGTAGGCCTCGTCCTCGAGCGTCGTGCCGCGGAACCGGATCGCCTCCTGCAGGACCTCCTGCATCGCGCGGTAGAGCCGTCGCACCTCCTGGGACGACAGGGAATCCGACGGACGGTCGTAGCGCAGACCGGCGGCGAACAGGACCTCGTCGGAGTAGATGTTCCCCAGGCCGCTCACGAACTTCTGGTCCATCAGCAACTGCTTCATCTTCGTCGCCCTCTGCGCGAGCGCGGATCCGAAGGCCTGCCACGTGAACACGTGGTCGAGGGGATCGATCGCGAGGTGCTGGAGCTCCTTGACCTTGCCGAGCTCGTCCGCGGTGGCGACGAACATCTCGCCGAACGTCCGCGGGTCGACGAACCGCACGTCGCCGCCCTGCTGGAACGTGAGCACTACGTGAGTGTGCGGCGGGAGCGCCACCCGCTTGTTGGCGCGCACGAACTGCCCGCTCATGCCGAAGTGCGTCACCAGCACGTCGCCGTTGTCCATGTGGAGCAGGACGTACTTGCCGCGTCGCTCGGCCTTGGTGAACTTGCGCCCCACGAGGAGATCGCTGAACTCCTTGCGCTTGGCGTGCCGGCGGATCACCCGCATCGCGTTCTTCGACGGCCGGACCTCCGCCTCGACGACCTTGCGCCCCACGACGTCCTTCTCGAGGTCGCGGCGCATCACCTCGACTTCGGGAAGTTCCACTAGGCGCCCTTCCTTCGAGGGGCTGCCGCCCTCGCCGTTGGAGCCTCCCGGGCCCCCCACCCCTCGGCCGGCTCTGCCGGATCGGCACGCCCCGACAGACGGACGTAGGCCTGATGCGCGGCCTGTTGCTCCGCCTCCTTCTTCGAGCGGCCGATGCCGGTACCCAGCTCGTTGCCGGCGAGGAACACGGTGGCCGTGAACTCCTTCTGATGATCGGGGCCGCGTTCGCGGATCCGATACTCCGGCACCGAGCGCGCCTCGGCGGAGGCCAGCTCCTGCAGGATCGTCTTGTAGTCGCGCTCGCCCTCACCACGGACGTAGGCGATCATGCGGGGCCGAAACACCCGCTCGATCAGCTTGCGGGCCGCGGGGAGGCCTCGATCGAGGTACACCGCCCCCAGCACGGCCTCGAGCGCGTCGGCCAGGATGCTGCTCTTGTCGCGACCTCCGCTCATCTCTTCGCCGCGGCCGAGCAGCACGAACCGCCCGAGCCCGAGGTCCCTTGCCGCATCGGCGAGGGCGCTCATGTTGACGATCGCGGCACGCAGCTTCGCGAGCTCGCCCTCGGGCATCTCGGGGAACTCGCCGAAGGCCATGTCGGTGACGACGATCCCCAGGACCGCATCGCCGAGGAACTCGAGGCGCTCGTTGTTGGCGGGCAGCTCGTTCTCGAACGCGTACGAGCGGTGGGTGAGCGCGAGCCGTCGCAGCGACGCATCGCGGAAGCGGACGCCGAGGATGTGGTCGAGCGCTTTCGGCCCCTCCGGGGCGCGCTCTCGGGCCACGCGCTACTCGACCTCGATCGCTTGGCGACCCGCGTAGTACCCGCAGTTCCCGCAGACCCGATGGGGCAGCTTCGGCTGGTGGCACTGGGGGCACTCGGAGTAGGTGGGGGGTTGGGCCTTCCAACCGGCTTTGCGCTTGGCTCCGCGCGTGTGGCTCTGGCGTCGCTTCGGTACCGGCATGTCGATCCTCTCTTTCGGGTCGTCTCTATCGGTTCGTCGTGTGGTCGTCGCCCTCGGACGGTCCCTCGTCCGGCGGCGCCTCCAGGTGCTGCAGCAGCACGTCGAGGGCGTCCCACCGAGGGTCGGTGACCTCGTGGCCGGGGCACTCGCCCAGGTTGCGGTCCCCGCCGCAGATCTCGCACAACCCCAGGCAGTCGGGACGACACAGCGGCGAGAAGGGCATCTCGAGCACCACCGCGTCGCGCACGATCGGCTCGGGGTCCAGCGTCAGGTCCGGCTCGATTGCGTAGTCGTCGTCGGGACCGGGCTCACGCGCGACGAGCTCGGTCATCTCCACGCCGAAGTCGCGTTCGAACGTCTTCAGACATCGGGCGCACCGCATCGCGAAGCGCCCCTCGAGCGAACCCCGAACGAAGATGCCCTCGACCACGCTCTCGAGTGTGAGGTCGGCGGCGATCGGGGTGTCCTCGGGAACGTCGGCGAGCTCGGTGCGCAGACCGGGGACAGCCTCCTCCACGTGCACCGTCCGCGAGGATCCCGGGCTCTCGAGGAGATCTCGGACGTCGATCGCTCGCATCACGCCTCCTCAGCCTCCCGGTCCTCCGACAACGTCACCTGGGGTCCGAGCTCATCGCTCGGCGCGGCGCCGCGCAGCTTCTCGCGTCCCGCGACGACCTGGTCGATCGTCCGGGAGAGCCCGTCGTTGGACGTCATCATGTCCTCGAGGATCTTCTGCAGCGTCCCCTCCAGCTGCGCGAGCTTCGCATCGACGTAGTCCTCGGCCTCGAGCCGCAGCCGGCGCGCGTCTTCCTCGGACTCCTGCACGATGCGTTCGGCCTCGTCCTTGGCCCGCTGCATGACCGCTTCGTGGGACGCGAGGCGCAGCTGCTCGGCACGTGCCTGCTCCACCATCGCCTCGGCGTCGCGCCGGCCCTTGGCGAGCAGCTCCTCGCGGTCCTTGACCACCCAGCGCGCCTGCTTGATCTCGTCGGGGAGCGAGCTCTTCAGGTCCTCGATCAGGTCCAGGACCTCGTCGCGGTTCAGCAGCGCGGAGGACGACAGAGGCATCGACTTGGCGTCGCGCACCATCTCCTCGAGCTCGGACAGGCGGGAGCTGAGATCCATCTACGCGGCACTCCCGAGCTTGTCGGCCAGCCGTCCCGCGACGTGGGCCGGGACGAGGCTCGACACGTCCCCCCCGAAACGCGCGACCTCCTTGACCAGGGAGGAGGACAGGAACGACCACTGCGGGCTCGTGGTCATGAACAGGGTCTCGACCCCCGCGAGCTGGTGGTTCATCTGCGCCATCTGGATCTCGAACTCGAAATCGGTCACCGCCCGCAGCCCCTTCACCACGACGTCGGCGCCCCTGCGGGTTGCGTATTCGACGAGCAATCCGGTGAACGCCTCGACCTCGACGTTCCCGAGCGGGTACACCGCCTCCTTGATCATCCCCACCCGCTCCTCGGCTCCGAACAGCGGCTCCTTGGAGGGGTTGTCGAGCACGCCGACGATCAGCGCGTCGAAGCGCCTGGCAGCCCGTTCGATGATGTCGATGTGACCGTTCGTGACGGGGTCGAACGTCCCCGGACACAGGGCGGTCAGGCCCATCTAAACCTCCCGGAATATGAGGACGAGGGTGTCGCCGTAGGACAGTCGCCTCGCGGCAAGCCAGTGTAGCGGAATGACAGGCGTGGAAGTCCGTTTCGGGCGCGTCAGGACCACGCGCCAGGCGGGTCCGGAGAGCCCGGAGGAGGCGATCGCCGCCAGCAGCCCGTCGACCTCGTCCCGGTCCATCGCGTACGGGGGGTCGACGAACACCAGGCCGAACGCCTGGAGAGGATTGTCATCTCTGGTGACAAACGCGAGCACGTCCGAGGCGACGATCTCCGCGGCCTCCCCGAGCCGCGCCCGGGCGAGGTTGTCGCGGATCGCGCCGAGCGCGGCCCGGTCCCGCTCCACGAGCGTGGCATGCTCGGCGCCCCGCGACAGCGCCTCGATCGCCATCGCCCCGGTCCCCGCGTACAGGTCCAGGACGCGCACCCCCGGCACCCCACCCCCGAGGCTGGAGAACACCCCCTCGCGGGCCATGTCCGAGACCGGGCGGACGCCTCGCGGCACCGGGCCCAGCCGAACGCCCTTGGCCGTGCCCGCGATCACCCTCACGAGTGGAACAGCCAGTCGATCGACCCCTCGAACCTCGACCGGAGCTCCGCCAGCAGACCCGGCTCCCCACCGAGATCGGGATCGCGATCGATGGCCGCGAACGCGCGGTCGCGGGCCCGCTTGACGAGGTCGAGGTCGTCGGCCAGACGCGCGAGCTTGAGATCCGGCAGACCTGACTGCCTGACGTCGAACAGCGTCCCCTCCCCACGCAGGCGCAGGTCCTCGTCGGCCAGCTCAAACCCGTCCGTCGTACGGACCATGGCCTCCAGCCGAGCGCGCGCCTCGAGGTTGTCCTCCTCGGACTCGTCGAACAGCACGCAGGTCGACGGGTGCGTCCCCCGTCCGATCCGGCCGCGGAGCTGGTGCAGCTGCGCGAGGCCGAAGCGCTCGGCGTTCTCGACGAGCATCACGGTCGCGTTCGGAACGTCCACGCCGACCTCGATCACCGTGGTCGAGATCAGCAGGTGCGTGCGTCCCGAGCGGAACCCGTCCATCACGCGCTCCTTCTCGGCCGGGCGCAGCTTGCCGTGCAGCACCTGGACGGACAGATCGGGGAAGACGTCGGCCGCCAGGCGCTGCGCCTCCCCCTCCGCGGCGCGGACCTGGTTCCGGTTCGTCTCGTCGATCGCCGCGCAGACCACGAACGCCTGCCGCCCCGCCTCGACCTCGGCCCGGACGAGCTCGTAGGCGGCCTGCCGCTCCGGCGGCGTTCGGGCGATCAGGGTTCGGATCGGTTGGCGCCCCTTCGGCATCTCGTCCAGGACCACGACGTCGAGATCGCCGTAGTAGGTGAGCGCGAGCGTCCGCGGGATCGGGGTCGCCGTCATGATCAGGACGTCCGGTGACGCCCCCTTGCCCTTGAGTGCCATCCGCTGGTGGACGCCGAACCGGTGCTGCTCGTCGATGACGGCCAGCGAGAGGTCCGCGAACGCCACACCCTCCTGCACGAGGGCATGCGTCCCCACGACGAGGTCGACGTCTCCGGCCGCGATGCCGTCCAGGATCCGGGCTCGGTCCTTCCCGGTCACCGCGGCCGTGAGCAGGGCGAAGGTCACGCGTGACTCGTCGTTCGCCTCGGGACTCGGATCCAGCAGCGAGCCCTGGGCCGCGTTCACGCTCCCGGGAGACGCGAGCTCCAGGTACGGGACCGCCCCCGAACCACCGAGGAGCGTCTCGACCTGACGGAAATGCTGTCCCGCCAGCACCTCGGTGGGGGCCATGATCGCGGCCTGGTGACCCGACCCGATCGCGACGAGGGCCGCGTGCACCGCGACGAGCGTCTTGCCGGAACCCACGTCGCCCTGGAGCAGGACGTTCATCGGTCGCGGGCGCGCCATCGCCGCATCGATCTCCCCCATCGCCCGGCGCTGCGCGGCGGTCGGCTCGAACGGCAGCGTCCGGTCGAGCCGCTCGAGCAGCGGTCCGCCCGCCACGTGCGCCACGCCGATCTCGGCGCGCTCGACCCGATGCTTTCGGAACGCGAGCCCCAGCTCGAGCACGAACAGCTCGTCGAACTTCAGTCGTTCGATCGCGGCGGCGAGCTCGGGTTGCGAGCCCGGGAAGTGGATGTCCCGGATCGCGCGGTCGAAGGGCGGCAGCGCCTCCGCGCGGATCAGGTCCTCGGGCATCGGGTCGGGGATCGGACCGAGCCGTCCGAGCGCACGCCACACGAGCTCGCGGATCGTCCGCGTCGTGACGCCCTCGGACGCCCGGTGGATCGGCGTGATACGCCCCGTGTGCACAAGGTCCCGATCGTCGCCCCCGAGGAGCTCGATCTCCTGGTTCGCGAGCTGGAGACGCCCCCGGTACAGCTGGGCGACGCCCGAGACCGCGACCTCGTACCCCTCCTTGTACATCGAGCCCGTCCAGGGCTGGTTGAAGAACGTCAGGTCGAGGTAGCCCGAGCCGTCGTACAGCGTGATCGTGACCATCGACTGCCGGCGCCGGGTCTGCCGCTTGGTGACCCGCTTCACGCGCGCGATCACGGTCGCGTAGGTGCCGATCTTGAGCTCCCCGATCCGCGACACCTGGGAGCGGTCGATGTAGCGGCGCGGGTAGTGGTGCAGGAGGTCGCGGACGGTCCCGATCCCCTGGTCGGCCAGGACCTCGGACGCCGGGGGGCCCTTCGTCCTCAGGCCGACCCGGCGCCCGGCGAGCTGTCGGTCGATCGCGCCCACCGGGCTCTCGAGCGTCAGGCGCCGGGCGCGAGGCTCCTTGGTCCGGACGTCGTTCACGCCGTCGGTTCTACCATGCGGTCGATGACGCTCCGCCGTTTCGGTCTCGCGCTCGCCTGCGGAGCGCTGCTCGCGGCGGCGTGCGGCCCGGACGCCCCGTCGACGCCCGCGCGGCTCCCCACCGACCCGACCGCCCTGCCCGAGTTCACGCTCGCGGCTTACCGGCACGTGCTCGGCGAGCTGCGGGGCACGCCGGTGGTGGTCAACGTCTGGGCCTCGTGGTGCGGTCCGTGCCGGGAGGAGGCGCCGCTCCTCTCCTCGGCGAACCGGACCTACGGCGACCGTGTGCAGTTCATCGGTGTCGACATCCTCGACGAGCGCGGATCGGCGCTGGACTTCATGCGCGAGTACGGGTGGACCTACCCGAGCGTGTACGACCCGAGCGGCACGATCCGCGACGGCCTGGGGCTGCTCGGCCAGCCCGTGACGCTCTTCTACGACGCCTCGGGTGAGCTCGTGAACACGTGGACCGGGCCGCTCACGCAGGAAGCGCTCGACGCCAACCTCGGCGCGATCCTGGCCGACTGAGGTCCCGGCCGTGGCCCGAGGAATCCCTCGGAACGCTTCCTACTCTGGCGGTCAGACGCTGCCGCGTCTGTGGCGGCAGAGAACCCCGCCGACGCCCGTTTCTGCCTCGAGTGCTGAGGTGGGCAAGCGGTTGCCGCAGCGAACGCGCGGCCAGCCATTGCCCGGGTTTGCGCTCCACGCCGGAAGGGCGTCAACTACCCGAATATCGTGCGAGGGGAGGTCAGGGCATGTCAAACGGAGCAGAACCTGCGAACAGCGCCTTCGTCTTCTTCCCTGATGCTGATCCAGGGCTGATCGATCAGCTGAGGAATGGCGGGATGCCCCCAGGCGCCAGGTACGTCGCGTCGGTGACGGGGTCATCACAGGTCATCGCGGTGCTGAGCTACGACGAGCTCATCGAATTGCCGGCGATCATCAGGTCACTCTCCGAAGGAGATTCCACTGCGCTCCCAATGAGTACGAGTCAGATCAGGAAGAGCGAGTACCGGGAGGAGACGGCGTTCATCAGGATTCAGACGAAGGTGGGTGACCCGGAAACACTGCTCGCTCCGATCCGCGAGGCGATCGGATCAGACGAGGCGGATGTGGTCTTTGGTGATTTCGACATCCTCGCGTGTGTGGTTGGGGACTCGATCGAAGACTTGAAGACCAGGGTCGTGGGCTCGTTGCGGACGATCGATGGGATCAGTCGAACGGAGACGCTCATTGTGATCGACTACGTCTCACTCAGCGAGAACGCACCCGACGGTCACCGGGGGACGACGAAGTCGATGGCGTGACGGGCATCACGTCAATCGAGCAAGCAGACCGCTCGCCCGATCGAGCTCGCGAACAGACCGAAGACGCTCGAAGACGGGGATGACGTCCTCGTAACGGTCCCTCGCCTCCGTCGCTCTCCCCAGCGAAGCCTCGACGGTCGCCAGCTCCAGCCTCGTGACCGCCGCCTCCCACTCCGCCTCGAGGCCGGCGAACCCGTCGGCCGCGATCCGAAGGAGGTCCGCGGCTCCCTCACGGTCTCCGGTGGCTGCGTTCAGTCGGCCCTGCAGGCGCCCGGCGTAGAGCTCGAGCGGGGGGACGCCCGCCCACGTGGCGTGGCTCCGGGCCTGCTCGACGATCGCGGGCGCATCTCGCCATGCTCCTTCCTCGGCGACCAGCTCGCACCACGCCTCGAGGACCTCGTCCCTGCCCCGCTGGTCGTCGGCGATCTCCGGTCGTTCCAACAGGGCGCGAGCTTCCTCGGACCGCCCCTGGCGGGCCAGCAGACGCGATCGCCACAATGCGACGACGGTGTCGGGACGATCCTCCACACCCTCCAACCAGCCGACCAGCTGCACGTACCGATCGGCCATGGCGCGTTCTCCCCGCGCGTCGTGGATGAAGGCGGCGATCACCAGGTACTGAGGCGCGAACCCCGGGGGCGTCTCTCGCCGGTCGCCGAGGAGCTCCGCGGCGACGGCAACGTCGGCGAGCGTCTCGTCCCAGTCCCCTAAGCGGAAGTTCGCTGCCGTCTGGAAGTCGAGGCAGTACAGCCCCTGCGCCGGTGAGCCGGCCTGCGCCTCACGGACACCTCGGTCCGCGAAGCCGGCCGCCTCGCGGTAGCGACCGGTGCTGAGGCCCCACCACGCTGCCATCGCATAGATGTCGCCGATCTCGTACGGATCGGTGAGCTTGGGAACGAGCTCGAGACGGCGAGCGATCGCCTCGCCCATCGGCCCGTAGCGACCGATCGATTGGTGGAGCGAGGAGATCCCGTCGAGGGCAGCAGAGCGCAGATCGACGCGCCCCAAGCGCTCGGCCATCGCCGCGGCCTCCTCACCCGCCCGGCGTGCCGGTTCCAGGTCTTCGTCGCTCAGCCTGACCTCTTTGAGCGCGAAAGGGAAGAACGACGCTGCCACAAGGAGGCGGACGCGGTCTTCATCGTCACCCTCGCCAGCAGCTGCGAGACCGATCGCCAGGTACCGCTCGCCTTCCTCCCGGGTGATGCGGTGCCGCATCGTCCCCCGGGCCCTCGTGACGATCTCGAGCGCGGCAGCGCACAGGTGAGCGAGCGAGCGAGACGAGTCCTCGCCGAGGTCTTCGGAGGATCCCGTTCGAAGATCGATCGCCTCCTTGAGATGGTCCCAGGCGATGTCGCCGCGATAGTCGTGGAAGTACGTCATGCCGAGCGCCTCGAGCGCGTCCACGTGCTCGCGCGTTCCCTCGGCAACCGACAGAGCGCTGGCCGCGAGCCGCTCCGCCTGCTCGAGCGCGAGTTTCCTTCGGGCCTCGTTCGCGGCGAGCATCGCGTGGTGGAACGCGCGCTCCCTCAGCCGCTCCCTGTCGGTCGCCCCCGGGCGGGACGTTTCGAGGACCCCACGGTAGGCCTCCTCGTAATGATGCGCGAGCAGTTCGGCGAACTCGCGCTCGCGCTCGGCGGTCTGTCGCTCGATCCACCCTGCGACCCGAGCGTGGGCGGTCGCTCGCTCGCGTCGTGGGAGACTCTCGTAGGCCACCTCCTGCGTCAGGATGTGGCGGAACGAGAACTCGCGTTCGCCCACGATCGTCGACCCCATCCTCGCGTGGACCAACCCACGGTCCTCCAGGCGCCACAAGATGTCGTCTAGATCCTGTGGGCGGTCCTCCCCATCGAGGATGGAGGCCACGGCGCCGTTCCAGAAGGTCCTGCCCACGACCGAGGCCGTCTGCAGCACGCGCTTCTCGGACGCGGGCAGGAGGTCCATCCTGGCCGCGAGGACCCCTTGGACGGTGTCCGGGATCCGGACGTCCTCGATCTCGGGTCCCGGATGCTCCTCCATGAGATGGAGCACGATCTCTTCCAGGAAGAAGGGATTCCCGCCGGCGCGCTCCAGGATGCGAGCCCGTAAGGAGCCGGGCACTTCGCCGGCGTCGACGAGGAGGAGATCCAGAAGATCACCCGCGTCGCCCTTGGACAGCGGCTCCAGGAGGAGGCTCGAGTAGTTCCATCGCCCGCCGCCCCAATCGGGGCGGCGGACGGTCAGCTCGGGCCGCGCGGGACAGACGAACATCAAGGGCCCTTCGCTGTGCTCGGCTAGCTCCTGCAAGAGCTCGAGCAGCGCGGGATCCGCCCAGTGGATGTCCTCGATCACCACCACGACCGGGCGCGGACGCGCCAGCGAGGACAGGAAGATGCGCCAGGCCTCGTGCGTGGCCGCTCGGGCCTCCCGCGGATCCTCCTCGACCGGCCTGGCCGGGTCTTGGAGCCCGACCGTGAACGCGAGGGCCGCCGTCAATTCCTCCGGTTCGGCAGCCACATCGGAAACGTCGGCCAACAGCTTCCCCACCGCCTGACGGAGCCGGTCGAGGGCAGTCTCGGGCTCGTCGCTGTCGAGGACACCGGCCCATCCCTTCAAGATCTGGGCCAGCGGCCAGTAGGTGACACCCTCACCGTAGGGCAGGCAGCGGCCACCGATCGCGAGCGCAGGCTCGGGAAGCGCTTGCGCCCACGCTCCGAACTCCTCGACGAGCCGGGACTTGCCGACGCCCGCATCCCCGAACACGGTCACGAGGTGCGAGCGGCGCTCGATCACGGAGCGTTCGAAGACGCTCTTCAGGACGCCGAGCTCCTCGCGGCGACCGACGAGGGGTGCCCGGTATCGCCCGGGCTCGCCTCGTCGTCCGGAGCCGGGTGGGGTCACCTCATCGTCGAGAAGCTCGTACGCGACGACCGGTTCCTCCTTGCCCTTGAGCGCGAGGGGCCCGATCGGTTCGAGCCGCAAGCCCCGCGCCGCCCGTGCGGTGCGTTCGCCGACGAGGATCTGACCCGATTCCGCCCGCTGCTCCAGGCGCGCGGCCACGTTCACGGCGTCACCTGTGACGAGCCCCTGGCCCGAGCGCGGCACGTTCCGGGCTACCACCTCACCCGTGTTGACGCCGGTTCGCATCGCCAAGCGGATGCCGTGGGACTCCTCCAGCGAGCGATTCAGTCGGTCGAGCGCGCGCCGCATGCGGAGCGCCGCGCGGAGCGCTCGCGTGGCATCGTCCTCGTGCACCGCCGGAACCCCAAAGACCGCCATCACCGCGTCGCCGATGTACTTCTCCACCGTGCCACCTTCTGCTTCGAGCTCGGCCCGCATCTCTCGGAAGAAGGAGTCCGTGACCTCCCTTAGATGCTCCGGGTCGAGCTGCTCGCCGAGGCCTGTCGAGCCAGCCAGGTCGGCGAACAGGACCGTGACGCGCTTGCGCTCCTCGCCGGGCAAGAGCGACTCCATCACCTGTGTCCCGCATGCCGGACAGAACCGCACGTCGGGAGGGAGGCCGGCGCCGCATGCCACACAGACCGCAAGCTGCGCCCCGCACTGCACGCAGAACCGAGCCGTATCGGGATTCTCTGCGTCGCAGGTGGAGCACGTCCTCACCAGGCAAGTCTAGGGAAAGCTCCAATTCCTTCATAGGCGTGCTGAGCAGCCGTCGCGCCAGGGCGACATGCGCGTCTGCTACGCTCGTTCGGCCATGGCCGCCGTCTGCGACATCTGCGGGAAGAAGCCGTTCTTCGGCATGCAGGTCTCCCACTCGCACCGCCGCTCCCCCAAGCGGTGGGACCCCAACGTGCAGCGCGTCCGCGCACTCGTGAACGGGACGCCCAAGCGCCTGCACGTCTGCACGAGCTGCCTGAAGGCCGGCAAGGTCCAGCGCGCCGTCTAGGCGTCTCGGTCAGCCGATCTCCGAACCCCGCGTGCTCCCGCCGACCGCGCGCGCTCAACGTCCGAGCCCGTTCTACGTCTGGATCCCCCAGAGTTGATCGACGGGCCCGATCCCGCCGCCCAACGGGAGCGCGGCCCGGATCGCCTCGGTGACGAACGCCTTGCCCTCGCGAACGGCCTCGAGGAGCTCGGCGCCCCTCGCGAGGTGGGCGGCGATCGCCGACGACAGGGTGCACCCGGTGCCGTGGGTGTTCGGCGTCTCGATCCGCTCCCCCGCGATCCACGCCATCCGGTCGCCGTCGAAGAACAGGTCGTCTGCGCCGGTCGCGCCCGGGAGGTGGCCGCCCTTGACCAGGACCGCATCCGGCCCCATCGCCTGGATCGTTTCCGCGGCGTCCTGCATCAGGTCGCGGTCGGTCACCTCGAACCCGGCCAGGACGGCGGCCTCTGGCAGGTTGGGCGTGACCAGCGTGGCGAGCGGCAGGACGCGCTCGCGCAGCACCCCGACGGCATCCTCGTCGAGGAGGCGATGGCCGTGCTTGGAGACCGAGACCGGATCCACGACGAGGTTCGGGATCGCCGTCTCGGCGACCGCCTCGGCGACCGCCTCGACGATCTGCGCGGAGGCCAGCATCCCGGTCTTGGCCGCATCGACCCCGATGTCCGTGACGACCGCACGGATCTGGTCGGCGACGACCTGCGGTGGGAGCGTTTCGTACCCGCTGACGCCTCGGGTGTTCTGGATCGTGACGGCGGTGATCGCGGTCATCCCGAACACGCCGAGCGCGCTGAACGTCTTCAGGTCGGCCTGGATCCCGGCGCCGCCGCCCGAGTCCGAACCGGCGATCGATAGCGCTCTTGGTCGTGGCGGTCGAACCTCATCGTCCACGAGACCCAGGCTACTCCCGGGCGAAGTGATCCCAGCCCGAGGGATCGAGTGGCGCCGTCCGGCCCTCGGCGTCCACGGCCACGACGGCCGATCCCTCGACGATCTCGCCGATCTCGGACAGGTCGACGCCGAACGCCGCTCGCAGCTCTCCGCGGGCGGCCTCGACGGCGTCCCCGGGGAGCGTCGCGAGCAGCTCGTAGTCCTCGCCTCCGGAGAGCGCGAGCGCCGAGGCGTCGACCTCGAGCATCTCCGCGCCCCTCGACAGGGTTTCGGCGACGGGGACGGCGCCGAGGACGACGCGCGCGCCGACGCCGCTCGCCTCGCACAGTCGCGACAGGTCGGTCGACAGGCCGTCGGACAGATCCATCATCGCGGTCGCACCGACGCGCGCGAGCACCTGCGCCTCTCCCACGCGCGCGACGGGTCGCTCGAGCGCCTCGATCAGCGCGCGGCCCCACGGCTGCGACAGGGCGTCGGCCGCTCGGCCGGACGACGCCCGCGAGAGCGCGAGGCCGCCCGCAGCCGCTCCGAGCGAGCCGGTCACCACGATCCGGTCCCCCACGCGAGCGCCCGAACGCAGCACCGCGCGGCCCGGCGCGACCTCCCCCACCACGGCCACCGATACGACGACGAGGTCCGCCCGGTTCGTGTCGCCGCCGACGAGCACGAGCGCGTACTCCGCGCACGCGTCACGCATCCCGCCGACCAGTTCCACCACCCAGGCCGCGTCGACGTCGCGCGGAGCCGCGATCGCCATGAGCGCGTACCGGGGACTCGCCGCCATCGCCGCGACGTCCGAGACGTTCACGGTGATCGCCTTGGCGCCGAGGTCCCGGGCCGAGATCGATCCGCGCTCGAAGTGCACCCCCTCGGCGAGGAGGTCCGTCGTGAGCACGAGCTGGCCGGCGCCGGGTTCGACGACCGCGGCGTCGTCGCCCAGACCTACCACGACGCCCGGCTCGCCCCCCGAGAGCAGGCGCACCACGGCCTTGACCAGCTCGTCCTCAGTCAGTTCCATGGGTCCTTCCTGTTCCTTGGGCGTTCCTTCGGCCCCCCGCCGGCCCGTCGCGGCGGCGGTCGGCCGCCTCGCCTTGGGTAGGATAAGGGCCGCTCCGAGC
>CBRGMI010000023.1:0-15700 GCA_967797495.1 uncultured bacterium | reverse complement strand
GCAGCTCGCCCGCGGACAGCTCGGGCCCGAACGGGTCCTGCGTGTCGTCCCAGCGCGAGTAGCGGGCCTGCACCCGACCAGCCTACGCCGGCCTCGGTGGAACGAGCCCCGGTTACTCGGGTCCGGCTTGCAGGAGCCACTCGTTGCCGGGTCGGGACGACGTGGCGGCGCCACCGAGGAGCGCGCGGGTCATCTCGCTCTCGTCCGAGAGCAGCTCGTCGAGCGCCTCGCCCAGGTGCGCGTCGGTGACCGTCGGGGCACCGGTCCCGTCGGCCTCGAGCGCGGCGATCAGCGCGGCCTTGCGCATCAGCTCCTTGATGAACGACGCGGTGACGCCGGCGGTCTTGCGAACGACGGTGTCGGGGTCCTCGAGCTGCAGCTCGAGGTCCCCTCCGTACAGCCGGATCAGGCCGAGGCGGCCGGCGTCGTCGGGCAGCGGCATGTGGAGCGCGAGGTCCACGCGACCGGGACGCGCCGCGAGCGCGGGCTCGAGCAGGTCGGCGCGGTTGGTCGTGAGCAGGAACGCGACATCGGCGTCCTCGTCGATCCCGTCCATCTGGTTCAGGATGTCGAACAGCAGTGGGTTCGATTCGACGTACCCGCGGTGCTGCGCGACGAGGTCCACGTCCTCCAGGACCACGATCGATGGCTGGAGCATCCTGGCCAGGGCACACGCAGGCCGGACCATCCCGAGTCCACCGCCGGCGAGTACGACGATCGTGTGGTCGCGGGCTCGACCGGCCACGTACCGGACCGTGAGCGTCTTGCCCGTGCCCGGGGGTCCGTGCAGGAGGAGGCCACGCTTGACGTGCTGCCCGCCGGCCCGCAGGCGCTCACGGTGTTCGGCGATCCCGAACACGTGGCGCTCGACCCGGTCGAGCAGCCCTTCCGGCAGCACGATCGCGTCGCGGTCGAGCACCGGACGCCGGTGAAACACGATGGGACCCAGGGTCATGTGGCCCATCCGCGACTCGCCGAAGGAGATCATCTGGCCGCGGAACACGTTCCGTTCCACCATCAGCTCCCTGATCTCGTCGAGCATCGCGCGGGCCAGATCGCGATCCGAGCACAGGATCTCCAGCGTCACCTCCGCCTGCCCCGACTGCTCGTCGGCGGCTCGCACGAGCGCGACGAGCTTGGTGCCGTGGTCGTCGATCAGGTACAGGCCGAACGCGATGCAGGCGAGCGTGTCCTCGGGACCAACAGGTAGGTTGACGAGGTCCACCGAGCCGATGCCCACGCCGGCGTGATGCGCCGTTGCCACCAGATCGGAGAGCGACATCCACCGGCGTTGCTGACCCGACAGACCGATCACCTGGGCCGTCCGGCCGGTTGCCGCGACGTAGGCGTCGAGTGCGACCTGCAGGTTCACGTGGTCATAGGACGCGTAGCCTTCGGCGACCACCGGGAGCACCTCGCTCCGATCGCCGAGGTGGCGGTCGAGGAGGTCACGCACCGGCGTCTCCTGCGCGGTCGCGGCCGCGGCGGACATCGCTTCGAGGAAGCGGTTGAAGTCCCTCGCGAAGGCCGAGACGTCCTCGTCCATGTCCCGAGGGTAGCCCGTGCGGCGCCCGAGGGTCAGCCGATGCCGAGTCCCGTCGTGAGCGCTCGAAGGGACAGGCCGAACGAGACAAACGACGCCATGGCGAACGGGATCCACGGCCTCTCGCGGAACGGCTCCTCCCTCCCCAGGACATGGCCGATCGCGAACACCACGAGCGGCCCGAACCCGTAGACGTAATGCAACGCCGTGGTGGGGCGGCGGCCGGCGAGCAGCAGGATCACGCCGATCAGCGCCTGGAGGATGGCCACGGTCTGCGCGGCGACGAGCCATCGCCAGAACCAGTCCCCCGCCTCCCGGCGCGAGATCCACAGGACCAGACCGAACAGCCACCCGATCGTGAAGATCGCGACGACCACGAACCCGACGTAGCGGTGGATCTCGGTCACGGCGGCCGCATCCTACGGGGTGCGAGCCGCGGGGGCGTCGCTACGCGTCGGGCTCGGCCGACCGGTACCGGCTCCGGCCCGCCCGCGCCTCCAGGTCCTTGTTGAGCCGGCGCGACAGGTGCAGGCCCTCGAGCGCGAACTCCAGCGCGGAGGCCGCGACGCCGGGCGACTCCTCCTCGACGCCGAGACGCTGCAGCAGCTTGGACAACCCGGGGAGCTCGCCGAACTGCGCCAGCAGCTCGCTCGCCGGCAGCATGTCCGAGGTCTCGGCCTCGAACCCCTGCGCGAAGCGCGACAGGATCCGCTGGAAATCGAAGCCCGACAGTCGCCTGCGGAACACCTGGAGCTCGGCCGTCTTGAGGGCCCGGGACAGGATCTCCTCCTCGCGGCCCTCCTCGATCGTGTCGAACTCGACCCGCCCGAGACCGGCCTCGACGACGGCCGGGAGGTCGCACACCCGGGGGACGGCCTCGGGCTCGCCGGTCCGCGCCGCCCGCCGGATCGCGGCCGCCGAGAGCGTCTCGAGGTTGCCGATCGAGTACCGGACGCTGACGCCGCTGCGGTGGTTGACGTGCGGCGAACGCCGGAGCTCGGCCGTGAACGCCGCGAGGATCTCCTCGAGGTACACCGGGACCCGGACGGGGACGTCGCTGTCCCAGGCGCGCGACTCCTGCTCCATGATCGCGATCTCGTCCTCGAGCGACTCCGGGTAGTGCGTCCGTACCTGCGTGCCGAACCGGTCCTTGAGCGGCGAGACGATCCGGCCGCGGTGCGTGTAGTCGTCGGGGTTCGCTGTGGCAACGAGCAGGAGGTCGAGGGGGAGCCGGATCCGGTAGCCGCGGATCTGGACGTCGCGCTCCTCCAGGATGTTGAACAGGGCGACCTGGATGCGTTCGGGCAGGTCGGGGAGCTCGTTGATCGCGACGATCCCTCGGTTGGTCCTCGGGATCATCCCGTAGTGGATCGTGAGCTCGTCCGCGAGGTACCGCCCCTCCGCGACCCTGATCGGGTCGACGTCGCCGATCAGGTCGGCGACGCTCGTGTCCGGCGTCGCGAGCTTCTCCGCGTAGCGGTCCTCGCGGCCGATCCAACGGATCGGCGCCGCATCCCCGTCCTCGGCGAGCAGGGCCCGGCAGGCCGCGCAGATCGGGTGGTACGGGTGGTCGTTCACCTCGCACCCCGCGATCGCGGGGGTCTGCTCGTCCAGGAGCTCCACGATCTGGCGGATCAGGCGGGTCTTGGCCTGCCCCCGCTCGCCGAGCATCACGAGGTCGTGGCCCGCCAGGAGACCGCGTTCGAGCACCGGCAGCACCGAGTCCTCGAACCCCACGACCTGCGGGAACAGGGGGACGCCCGAGCCGAGCCGCTCGAGCAGGTTCTCGCGAAGCTCTTGCTTGACGCTCCGATCCGGGAACCCGGTCGCTCGGAGCTCGGCGATCGTCGCGGGCAGCGGCACGACCCCAGCCTAGCGGCTCCCTCGGATAGGGCGGTCAGACCAGGCGAGCGGCGTACTCGCGACCATACCGGCGTTCGGCGAGTCGGCGGCCGATCTCCGCCGAGACCACGAGCAGCATCGAGGCGATGAACACCAACGACGAGACCGCGATCAGCTGCGGGAGCAGGCTCGGGACGCGGAGCTGGGCGAACAGGTAGACGGGCCAGGTCTGCTGCGTGCCGGCCAGGAACGAGGCGATCGCGAACTCGTCGAACGACAGGGTGAACGCCACGAGGAACGCCGAGATGAGCGCCGGCATCAGCAGCGGCAGCGTGACGCGGCGGAACGTCTCGCGGGGGCTCGCCCCCAGGTCCTTCGCCGCCTCGTCCAGCGACACGCTGAGGCGCTCCAGGAGCGGCATGATCGTGAGGATCGTGTACGGCAGGGCGACGACGACGTGACCGATCACGACCGCGTGGAGCCCCAGGCCGAAGTAGAAGCCGAACGACTGGGTCAGGATCTTGTCGGCAAGCGTGAACAGCAGGAGCAGCGAGATCCCGAAGACCAGATACGGGATCACGAGCGGCGAGAAGACCAGCGCCGAGACCACGGGCTTGCCGAAGAACCGCCGCCGCAGGAGCGCGAACGAGGTCAGGACCCCGAGCGTGACCGCGATCAGGCTCGAGATCGTCGCGACGACCACGCTCCGGCCGAGGGCGGTCACCAGGATGTGGTTCGACAGGACGTCCCCGTACCAATGGGTCGTGAAGCCCGCAAGCGGGAAGGAGGGGTCGCCGTCGTTGAACGAGAACAGGGCGAGGACCGCGATCGGCAGGTAGAGGAAGATGACCAGCAGCCAGAAGAAGACGGTGAGCGAGATCCGCCCACCCCTCGATGTCGCGATCTCCATCAGTCGGCCGCCACGGATCGGACCTGCACGTATCGCCCGAACAGCGCCATCAGGCCGGCCACGACCAGGAGCAGGAACATCGCCAGGACCGAGCCGGTCTGCCATTCGGTCGTCCGCGTGAACAGGTCCTGGATCGCGTTGCCGTACATGTAGCCGTTGGTCCCCCCGACGAGCAGCGGCGTCACGAACTCGCCGATCGTCGGGACGAACACGAACACGAACGCCGCGATGAGCCCGGGGAGGCTGAGCGGGAGCGTGACCCGAAGGAACGTCCGGACCCGGCTGGCGCCGAGATCGCTCGCCGCCTCGAGCAGGCTGCGATCGAGGTTGTCCAGGCTCACGAAGATCGGCAACGCGACGAACGGGATCCACACGTAGGCGAGCACCAGCATCACGGTGAACTGGCTGTAGAGCAGCCACTCGATCGGCTCGTTGGCGGGGCGCACGTGGAGCGAGACCAGCAACGAGTTGACCACGCCCTTATCCCCCAGCATCACCTTCCACGCGAGCACCCGCAGGAGGAAGCTCGTGAGGAACGGAACGATGACGACGAGGAGCAGGACGTACTTCAGCTTCCGCACGCAGAGCGCCAGGAAGTAGCCGATCGGGTACGCGAGCAGCACCACGATTACCGACACCGTGAGCGACATCCGCACCGACTTCCAGAACAGTCCCAGGTAGATCGAGCCACCTCCGAAGAAGTGGCGCCAGCCGTCGAGCGAGATCACGCCGGTGTCGGTCGGGAACAGCTTGATCGCGCCGAGGCTGTACGACGCGACGTACACGACCGGCGCCACGAAGAACAGCAGCAGCCAGAGCATCGGCGCCGACAGCAGGCCCGCGGTCACGCCGCGCTCGCGTCGACGCCAGTGCTTGGCCGACGCAGGGGCTTCCTGGGTCGCCACGCCCGGCTACCGGCGCCCGGTGTTCGCTGGCGTCAGGACGCCAGCACCTCGCTCCAGTACTGCTGGTAGAGGTCGCGCCGTGGGATGTACGACTCGGGGATCGCCTTGGGCGGGTCCAGGACCGTGGGATCGTCCAGCCCGAGCGCGCTCACGACGCCCGGCGGGACCACCGAGATGTCCGCCGTCGTGTTGGTGTGACCGTAGTAGTACCAGGCCATGAGGAACTCCGCCGCCTTCTTGCTCGCCCAGGAGTCCACGTAGTCGTGGGCGTGGAAGTAGTTCTGCGTGTTCTTGGCCAGACCCATCCCGCAGACCCAGGACACCCGCCCCTCTTTCGGCGTCATGTAGAGGTAGTTCATCCCGGCCGCGTCGGCGTAGCCCACCGTGTCCGGCCACGCATAGCCGATCCAGACCTCCTCCTTCTTGAAGGCGAGCCAGAAGTCGTAGGACTGGTTCCACATGAACTTGACGAGATGCTTCTTCGACGCGAGGAAGTCTCGGACCTGTGCGAGCTCCTCATCCGTCATGTCGAACGGGTCCGAGACCCCGAGGGCCATCCCGCCGATGTACATCATGTTCGAGGTGTCGACCCACGAGATCTTGCCCTCGTACCGATCGTCGAACAGGATGTTGAAGGACTCCTCGGTGGGCTCGACGTGGTCGAGGTTGACGATCGGGGCGATGAACCCCCAGTCGAGCGGGATGAAGTACTGCTGCCCGTCTACCACACCCAACTCCATCAGCTTGGGGTTGAGCTGGGCGTAGTTCGAGATCAGCGAGGTGTCCCACGGCTGCATCGCGCCGAGGTCGACCCAGTCCTTGTACTTGTACCCGCACGGGTGGACGACATCGAAGTCCACGGTCCCGGCCACGGCCTTCGTGTACGCGGCGTCGTCGTTCTCGAACAGCGTGAACTGCGGCGTGTCGCCGGTCTGGTCAGCGTACTGCTGCCACAGCGACGCGCGCTCCTTGTTCGGGTAATAGTCGCCGTTCCCGTAGCCGGACCAGTCGAACACCGCGAGGTCCCCGGGCTCCTGCTCGATCGGCGGGTGGGATGCGGGCGCACCGCTCGTCCCGGCGGAACCTCCGGTGTCCTCTGCCTTCTTGCACGCCGCGAGCACGGCCGCACCGAGCGTGGTCGCTCCGGCCATACGCATAAAGCCCCGCCGGTCGTAGCGCTCGGCGAGGATGCGGTCGATGTCGGTCATGCCTCCCCCTTCGTCCTTCTCTATGTTTCCTGGCCTGGATGACGCCGTATCATGCGCCGAACCCCGGAACCGTGCCACTTTCGCGAGAGGACAACCGTTGCACGGGCGGATCGCAGAGGTCGGGATGGCGGCTACCCTGCTGGTGGCGGCGATCCTGGGCTCCGCCTGCGCCTCCGAGCAACCGACATCGACCCCATCCCGGACGACGGGCCCTGCTCACGTGCTCGAGCCCATCCCGCCGACGGCCCTGCCCGGGAACTCCGCAGACCCGACCGATCTGGACGCAGCGTCGATCGCCTCGGACGCCGTCGACGTCGCTGCCCTGGAGGGTCTGCTCGACCGGGCCGGGTTCGTCGGGGGGACCCAGCGCCAGTTCAGCCGCGTCCGGAACGGTCGGCGTCGGATCCTCGCCCGCGTGCTCATGTTCGAGACCCCTGAAGGCGCCTCCGCGTACGTCGCGTGGCTGCGGGACCACGGCGACGAGGTGATCGGCAAGGCGACCCCGAGCGCCGACCTACGCGTCCCCCGCCACGGGGTCGTGCTCGTGCACGAACCCAACCCCTGCTGCCACAACGAGACCCGGTTGTTCCTCGCGATGTGGCACGAAGGCTCCACGGTCGTGACGATCCAGATCGCGGGCGAGGGTGCGCGGGAGGCGGACGTCCCCGAGCTCCTCTCCCAGCTCGACGCGGCGGTCTGAGCGTGCCGGCGCTCGAGGCGTTCGAGACGGTCGTGACCGGCCTCGACCATCCCGAGGGCATCTCTGTCGGCCCGGACGGCTCACTCTTCGCGGGCGGCGAGGCCGGGCAGCTCTACCGCATCGGCGAGGGCGGCGCGTTCGAGGAGATCGCGTCCACCGGCGGCTTCATCTACGGCGTGGCGGTCGCCGGCTCGGGAGACGTCTTCGCGTGCGACTCCGGGAACGCCGCCGTCATGCGGGTCTCGGCGACCGGAGAGGTCACGTCCTACTCGAGCGGCACGGCCGGGCGACCGATGCGCGTCCCGAACTTCGCGGCGTTCGACGACGGCGGCAACCTGTACGTGACGGATTCGGGTGAGTGGGGGGAGGACGACGGGGTCGTCTACCGGATCGCGCCTGGCGGCGCCACCGGGGTCTGGACCGAGGCGACGCCCCGCTTCCCCAACGGATGCTGCCTCACCGCCGGCGGCGAGGCGTTGCTCGTCGTCGAGTCGCACGGTCGCGCCGTCGTCCGGGTCCCGATCGAGGACGACGGGGGCGCCCGTGGACCGGAGCCGGTCGTCGACCTCTCCGGCTCGCAGCCGGACGGCATCGCGCTCGCGGAGGACGGGACGATGTTCGTCGGGTGCTACCGGCCGGATCGGATCTACCGGATCTCGCCGGGGGGCCCCGTCGAGGTGTTCGCCGACGACCCCGACGGCGTCGTCCTGAACCAGCCCGCGAACGTCGCGTTCTCGGGACCGAACCTGGATCGGCTCGTCGTCTCGAGCCTCGGGGGTTGGAGCCTCGTCGCCGCCCCGGCCGGCGCACGCGGCCTCCCGCTCCGCTACCCGGTCCTCTAACGGACGGGCTAGCTGACGGGCATCTGCGACATCAGGGCGAGGTGGTTCCCGTCGGGGTCGGTGAAGAACGCCATGTGCAGCTCGGCGTCCTCGGTGCGATGGACCACGTGGGGAGCGTCGCGGAACGCGACGCCGCGTTCGGCGAGCGCGCGATGCGCCTCATCGATATCGTCGACCGTGAAGTAGAGCACCCCCCGCGACCGGAAGTCCTGCGACTCGGGCACGCCCAGGTAAAGCCGGACACCGTCGCAGTCGAAGAACGCCATCGGCTGTCCCGGCACGCGGAACAGGAACGGGATCCCCAGGACGTCGCGATAGAACGCGACCGAGCGGTCGACGTCGGTCACGCTCACGTGGATCTGGCCGATGGTGCCGAGCCCGTCGAACCCCACGACGCACCTCCCCCGATCGACACCGAACGATACTCGCGCGCGCTAGATCCTGGCGACGAGCAGCCCAACCGCGATCAGCGGGACGGCGGCGGAGAGCCAGCGGAGCGCGCCCTCCGGGGCGCGGCGGAGCGAGGAGGCGTCCAGCGGCTCGTGGTCGCCCTCGGTCGTGACGAGCTCGCCGCTGACGCTGGTCACCGTCCGACGCAGGCGGCGAACCGGGGTGGAGAGCACGCGCTGCGCGGCCGAGATCGCCGCGCATCCGGCCGCGACGAGGATCGCCTCGACCCGGATCGTCCCCGTCTGGGCGAAGTACGCGGTGAGCGCCGGGAACGCACCCCACCCCAGAGCGAACCAGACGTCCGAATGGAACGCACCGCCGAACAGCTCGAGGTTGTACGCGACGACCAGGAACCCCCCGGCGCCGATGAACGCCCACAGCCACGGCGAGATCACGACCGTCCCGTGGATCCCCAGCCCGATCGCGCCGCCGAGGCCCGCGACCGCGATCGCCCACAGCACGCCGTCGGGGATGCGCGTTCGGAGCGGCCGCCCGTTGAGCTCGTCGAGCGCGTGCGCGGCCAGGCCCATCGCGAGGAAGAACGCCGCCAGCGTCTCGACCAACCACCCCACGTCGACCACCGGCGCGACGCACGCCCCGATGACCACGTACGACAGGTGCCACGCGGTGTACGGCGGGTGGAGCAGCGACCAGTAGTCGCGCCACCCGCCGGGGCTCAGCGCGTAGAACGCCGGGCGGTCGGCGGTCTCACCCATGGGGGTGGGCGAGATCCTCGGACTCCTCGCCCAGGACGGGAGTCGACTTCACCGCCCACGTCACGACCGCGGCGCCGCTGCTCAGCAGCTTCGTCCGCACGCGACGCATCCCCGCCTCCTGCCACCATCGGACCTGGACGGGGAGGGGGTACCGCTCGACGAACTCCGTGATGCTCCGCGCGAGGAACCGACCGGTCCGGTACCACTCGTTGGACACGGTCCATCCGACCAGCGGCATCGCCGACCTCGTGTACGCGAGCCATCCCGCCCGGGCCCAGGGTTCGGGCGGCACGTGGAACTCGAGCGAGGCCATGACGCCGCCGGGCCGCAGGACGCGGACGAGCTCGGCGACGGTCGCGGCGGGGTCGTCGACGTAGCGCAGCAGGTAGGTGAACGTGACGGCGTCGAGCGAGCCGTCGGCGAAGGGCAACGCCTGCGCCTGCCCGAGCACGAACCCGACCCGCCCCCCGAGCCCGCGTCGGCGCACGGCCTCCACCCCCCGGGCCACCATCGCCTGGCTCTGGTCCAGGCCCACCACGCGAACGTTCTTGCCCGCGAGCTCGCGCGCGACCAGCCCGGTGCCGGTAGCGACGTCGAGCACCCACGAGCCCGGGATCGCGTTGACCTTCGATACGAGGAAGCGGCGCCACCTCGGGTCCTGCCCGAACGAGAGCACCGAACCCATCCGGTCGTACTCGGGCGCGATCCCCGCGAACAGCCGGCGAGCCTGGCGCGTGCGTTCGGGGTCCACCGCCCGAGCCTACCGGCACAGCCGGTCGGGAGGCTCCCCCCGGGAAGGCTAGGACGCGCCCAGCAGGCTCGGGAGGTCGGCGATCGTATCGAGCACCTGGTCCGGCGGGTCCGGCACCTTCGCGAGATCGTCCGGCAGGTACTTCCCGGTCCGCACGAGCACGCCTCGGAGACCGTGGACCTGCGCCCCACGGACATCGCTCACGATGTCGTCGCCGACCATGATCGTGCCTTGCCTGGGGACGCCGAGCATCGCGAGCGCCGCGTCGAAGTAGGGCCCCGAGGGCTTCCCGCAGATCACGGCCTCGCGTCCGGTCGCCTCCTCGAGCCCCACGATGTAGGCGCCCGCATCGAGCTCGAGGCCGTCGCTCGTCCGCCAGTAGAGGTTCCGATGCATCCCGACGAGGGTCGCTCCGTCCATCAGCCTGCCGAAGATGCCGTTCATCGTCGTGTACGTGAAATCCTCGGACGCCCCACCCAGCACGATGACGTCGGCAACGTCCAGCTCGACCAGCTCGACGCCCTCGAGGTCCGCGGCCGCGTCGCCGTCGGACAGGAGGAAGCAATGCGCGTTCGGATGGTTGGCCCGGAGGTACCGTGCCGTGGCGGCCACCGCGGTGATGAGCTCGTCGTCACGCACGTCGAACCCCGCATCGCGCAGGGTCCTCGCGAGCTCTGCGCGCGTCTTGGTCGTCGTGTTCGTGATCAGCCGGAACGGGACCCCGCGCGAACGCAACCATCCGATGGTGTCGATCGCGCCGGGCAGCGGTTCCCACGACACGGCGAGGACGCCGTCGATGTCGAGCAGGACGCCCTCGATCTCGTCCACGCGCGAAGTCTAGCGAGGTGCGTTCGGCGCCTCGCCGCCGAGGCTGCGTGCCGCGTCCACGCGGACACCGACCGGACGCCGGGCGTCCCGCACCCGTCCCGACCTCCGCGTTCGCCACTCCTGGTACGGCGCGATGAAGCGGAAACGTGGCGGCAGCAACGGCCGGAGCGCCCGGGTCGCGGCGAACGCCGCGCGCATCCCCATCCGCCGTCCGGGGCCCACCTCGATCCCGTACAGGCGGCGGAGCTCCGGCGGCAGCGTGCCGAACGCGAGCTTCGACACACCGATCAGCACCGGTCGCCATTCGGCCTCGCGCGGCGGATCGTGGAACAGCGCGGCCACCCGTCGCGCGGCCTCACCGACCCGAGGGATGCCGGAGTCGTACACGCCTTGGAGGTAGGCGCGGAGCTCGGGGACGGTGGGCGGGATCGCCACCCGCGGGATCCCCACCATCTCGGCGGCGAGCATCTGCTCCTCGTGGAAGCGCTGACGACCAGCCGCGTCGAGCCCGCCCACCGTGAGGCGCTCGAACACGAGCGCGCTCTCGATCAGGCAGGCGTGCACGTACAGGAGGAGTTCGGGGTCGAGCCCGTCGTACGGTAGGCCGGTCTCCGCGTCGATCCCCTTCACGCGGGCGTGGACGTCGTTGATGCGTTCGGCGGCGGCATCGGCCTCCGCCTTCGAACCGAACGTGATCGTGTACGTGAGGACCAGGGTCCGCTGGAGCCGCTTCCACGGGTTCCGCTCGTAGAATCCCGTCTCGCGCGCCCCGGCGATCACGAGCGGGTGCGCCGCCTGCATGAGCACCGCCCGCGCCCCGCCGAACAACACGGTGACCTCGCGATGCACCCGCCACGAGACGCTGTCGGGCCCGAAGTACCCCAGGTCGGCCACCCAGTCAGCCTAGCGACGTCTCACGGACGGGTGACGCCCGTGATCGCTCGGAGCTCGCGCGCGACGGGTTCGGCGGCGAGGACCACGAGGTGGTTCCGCGCCCTCGACCCACCGACGTACAGGTACTGTCGGAGGTCCTCCGGGTGGTTGTCCCCGAGCTCGGCGAGGATCACGACGGGACGTTCGAGGCCCTTGAACGCGTGAACGCTGGTCGCGAGCACGGCGCCCGGCTCGACGGTCTCGGACAGCCGGTAGCCGTCGACCGTCCCCGTCCTCCGCAGGCGGCTCGTGCCGGTTCCCGACGGCGTCAGCACGACGATGTCCTCGAGCGGGACGTGCTCCTCCTCGACCAGATTCCGCAGGACAACCGCGAGCAGGTGCTCGAGATCGTCCTCGCCGTCGTACCCCAGGATCTGGACGGGCTCGCCCTCTGGCCCGCGGGCGATCGGCTCCTGCTCACCCTTGTAGAAGACCGAGACGAACTCGCCGATCTGCTTCGTGTTCCTGATGTTGAACGAGATCGGTCCGATCGTGTCCTCCTCGCCCACGGGGAGCGCTCCCCCGTAGAGGTTCTGGTTGTCGTCGGCGAACACGTACAGGAGCCCGGCGTCGGGATCGGTGTGCAGCGAGAGCAGCGCGGGCCACCACCACGCACGGAACTCCTGGCCCTCGTCGACCACGATCGCCTCGTACCGGGGCCCGAGCCGGGTCGCGGCCTCGGCGAGCGCCTCGGGGAGCCGGTGCTCGAAGTACGGGGAACCGGGCCCTGCCTCCTCCGGTGGAAGGTCGACACCGGCCTCCCTCGCCAGCTGCACGCAGAGCTGGTGGAACGTCGCGGTGTCGATCTGGCCGAACCCTCCGACGGATGCGCGGAGGTGCTCTCCGAGCCTCCGGTTGAAGCACATGAGCAGCGTCCGGTGACCGGCGGTCGCGAGCTGTTTGGCCACCGACACCGCCAGCACGGTCTTGCCGCTCCCCGCAGGTCCGGTCACGGCCGCGCGTCGCCGGTGGAGCACGAACGCGAGCACCCATGCCTGGTCCGAGGTGAGCTCGACGATCTTCTTGTCCTCCTCGTCGAACCGCAGCCCGAGCGGCGTGCGGACCTCGACGCTGAACCCGAGGGCCTTCGAGACGGCCTCCATGCCCTCCGCCCCGAAGCGCCGCCCCCCACGCGCCCACGTCCGCATCACCTCCGGGACGCGCTCGGCGAGCCGCGCGAGGTCGCCCCGGTCGATCACGATCTCGGCGGGCGCGCCCGGATGCGCCGTGGTCTCGTACCTCGCGTCGGGGAACGCGACTCCGAACCCGTAGCTGGGCTTCCACCGATCCCATCCGGGTTGGCTCTCGAGGATCCGCACCAGCGAACGCATCGCACCCTTCGATTGGTGGAAGGGATCCTCGTCCAGGCCGTGTGTCCCCGAGTGCCCGGTCTGGGTCCAGCGCTTCGTGGCCGGGTCGTAGGCGACCCGACCGCCCTTGACCTCCAGCGCGAGCAGCCCCAGCTCGGGTTGCGTGATCACGAAGTCGGCCTCGCCCTCGTCGCGACCGGCTCGCCCGCCGACGACCCAGTCCACCGAGTGGTAGATCACGAACGCGTCGTCGAGCTGTTCGAGGAATCCCTCGTAGAGACGGCGTTCGGCGGCGCTATCGGTCGGGAGCATCGGGAACGGCACCATCCTGGCCACGCCGGGATGCTAGTCCCGTACCTGGACACGGGCCGCGGCGCATGGCACCCTCCGTTCCCTACCGATGAAGCTCCTGCTCGCCGTCGTCGTGCTGTCCGTCTGCCTCGGGTACCTCTTCGGCGGGCGGCTGCACCACCTCGAGGCGCTCCGACCCCGTTGGTGGGGGCTCGTCCTCCTGGGGCTCGGGATCCAGTTCGTCCCGCTCCCCGACGGCGTCGCAGGCATCGACCTCGTGATCCGCACGTCGGCGCTCGCGCTCTCCTACACGCTCCTGCTGGCGTTCGCCCTGGTGAACATTCGGATGCCCGGCATGCTGCTGGTGGTGGTCGGGCTGGCCTGCAACATGACCGTGATCCTGGTCAACGGCGGCATGCCGGCGAGCGCGCAGGCCCTGATCGACTCGGGCCAGCAGGACGTGCTCGCCTCCCTGCGGGACCAGGCCGAGGAAAAGCACCACCTGCTGACAGATGACGACCAACTCACCTTCCTCGCCGACGTCATCGCCGTCCCGCAGCCGATCGGTCAGGCCGTGAGCGTGGGCGACATACTCGTGTACGCGGGACTGACGTGGCTGATCGTCGCCGCTATGCGGGGATGGACTCCGTCGGCGAGGCCGGCGGGCTCGGGACCGCGCCGCGGGAAGCACCGGCGGGGGGCAACGCGGGAGCCTGAGCCTCTCCCAGACTTTGGCTTTCTTCCTCCTGGAGCCAGGACGTCGGGAACCGGACCGTGATCGTCGTGCCCTCACCGGGGGCGCTGCGGATCGCGAAGGTGCCGCCACCGACGGTCGCCCGCTCACGCATCATCGTCATCCCGTAGTGCCCCTCGGGGCCCGGCGCCTCGACGTCGAACCCGACCCCGTCGTCACGCAGGGTCATCTCGACCTCGTCGTCCTTCTGCTCGACCTGCTCGACGGCGACCCAGATGTTCGAGGCCTTCGCGTGCTTGAGCGCGTTCATCACGCCCTCGCGGGCGTTGTGGTACAGCAGCAGGGCGATCGGAGCCGGAACGTCCACCTCGTCGATGTCGGCATGGAACCGAACGTCGGACTCGCGCGCCATCTCCGCGAGGAATCCACGGATCGCCTCTCCCAGACCGGCGCGCCCGAGTGGCGACCGGTGCAGGTCTCGGATCAGGGCACGGATACGTTCCGAGGTGCGATTCTTGGTCTCCTTGATCTCGAGCAGGAGTTCTTCCGTGTCATCCGTCTTCCCGGCTTCGAGATGACGGCGCGCGACGTCCACCTGGATCGAGAGGCGGAACAGGAGTTGAGCGAGGTCGTCGTGGAGGAACGCCGCGATCTGCATGCGCTCGTCCTGGCGCTCCTCCGCCATGCGGTTCGACAAGGCGCGGAGAACGTGTTCGCGATCCTGGAGTTCTTTGTGCGCTTCCTCGAGAGCCTTGCTCCGGAAGAACATCTGACGCGCGAGGAGAAGAGGGAGGACGCAAACTGGCACCACCCACCAGTTTGTTCCTTCACCGAGGCTGAAGACCTTCGCAAGAATGACACCGAAGACCGAGAGACCCAGATAACTGATTAGGTACTCACTGAGACGCCCTACCTTCAATTCCCGAATGACCCTCAGTGGGTTCATCCAGAAGTGAATGCTGGCAGCGATGCACACTAGGGTCGTGTTGACCACGTAGTCCGCCATCGAAGCCAGGCCAGCTGCCGTAAAGAGTAGCCACGCACGAGAGTACTCGACTGAAGCTCCCAGGAAATTGAAAACAAGGCTCGCGCTACCAACGGCGAGAGCCACCTGACACCTGTTGAACAATGCCCGGAGCAACCCCACTTCGTGCCGAAACTCTCGAGGATCCGATGCAGCAAGTAGAGCCGCTGCTGCCGCTGCCTGCGGTGGGTAGAGAAATGCAACAACCATCATCAAAGGAAAGCCCATGCCGATATGCACACCGCGCCACACGGGGACCGGCATCATCTCCACCAGGGCAATGATCACTACCCACCCCAGAATTTCGGGCCAGGACTCCTTGACGTCCGCCCACCCAACGGTGATGGCCACCGTGAGTCCCACCAAGGTGGGTACCACAATGGCGGCTTCAAAGAACGGGAGCAGCCTCGCGGATCTAGCCGCCTTGAGGGAACCTTGATCCGATGACATCGTCCGGTCTCCTGCCCGATTCGGCCCCAATATTGAACCGTTGTGAATGGCGGCGAAACCACCCTATTGGATGAAGCAGGGCTGCACGACGGTTTCGTTGGGCTCCTACAGCAAGCACTGTAGGGGACATTTGCGGCTTGAGGGCCATAAGGGGGACGCCGATAGTGAGCCCCGGTGTCCCCCAAATAGGGGTCCGGCAAGCGAGGGAGTACCACATCGTAGGGCTGTGGGACAGCTCGCTCGAGACGGGGAGGGAGGTGCCATGAAGCTGATCAAGCGGCTCGCCGTTGCGGTTGGCTCGCT
>CBRGMI010000022.1:0-15954 GCA_967797495.1 uncultured bacterium | reverse complement strand
TGCCGGAGAACATGCCGGAGAACATGCCGGAGAACATGAAGGACCTGCTCGACTACCTCGCGCGCGAGCTGGTCGACGATCCGGACGCCGTCCGGGTCGAGCACGTCGACGACGAACGCGGTGTGCTGCTCACCCTCCGCGTCGCGCAGGACGACATGGGCAAGGTCATCGGTCGCGGCGGCCGCACGGCTCGCGCGATCAGGATCGTGATGAAGGCTGCCGGGATGCGCGCGGGGATCCATCACACCGGCGTCGAGATCGTCGACTGACCGCCTGGTCCCGCGAACGGCGAGGAGCGGATGATGGACGAGCCGACCGTCGTGGTCGGCCGGATCACACGGGCGCACGGCGTCACCGGTGAGGTCGCCGTCCAGGTGATCTCCGAGGTCTCGGGGCGGTTCGACGACGGGGCGACGGTGTGGCTCGAGGACGGCCGAACGCTGACCGTTGACTCGTCCCGTCCGCACAAGGATCGACTCCTCGTCCGGTTTCGCGGCGTCAAGGACCGCGCCCAGGCCGAGGCGCTCCAGAAGGCCCTGCTCGTCGTCCCCGAGTCGGCGTCTCCCCGGCTCCCCGAGGGCTCGTGGTGGGACCACGTGATCGTCGGTTGCGCCGTTCAGACCGACACGGGCCGCGCGCTCGGGACCATCCGCGACGTGATCCACACCGCGGCGAACGACGTCTGGTCGGCGGTCGACGGCGAGGGCGTCGAGACGCTCGTCCCGGTGCTCAGGGATGTGATCCTCGACGTGGACACGGTCGCGAAGAGGATCGTCGTGCGCGAGATCCCGGGGCTGACGGCGCCGGGGTGAGCGTCGCCGCCCCGCGTCGCGCACGGCCTCGGTCGCGCTAGCCTGCGGCCGTGCGGATCGACGTCGTCACGATCTTCCCAGGCATCTTCGAGAGTCCGCTGCGCGAGAGCCTGCTCGGCCGGGCGATCGGGGCCGGCCTCCTGGACGTGCGCGTGCACGACCTACGTGACAGCACGTCCGACAGGCATCGCCAGGTGGACGACGAGTCGTACGGCGGCGGACCGGGGATGGTGCTGAAGCCCGAGCCGGTGTTCGCCGCGGTCGAGTCGCTCGGTGCGGGCGAACGACGCACGCTCCTGCTGTCGCCGGCCGGACGCCGGCTGGATCAGGCCCTCGCACGCGAGCTGGCGGGGGAATCGTGGATGGTCCTGATCTGCGGGCGCTACGAGGGCGTCGACGAGCGCGTCGTCGAGGGTCTGGGGGCCGAGGAGGTCTCGATCGGCGACTACGTCGTCGCGGGAGGGGAGGTCCCCGCCCTGGTGGTGCTCGAGGCGGTGACGCGGCTCGTGCCCGGCGTCATCGGCCGCGAGGAGTCCCACGAGCGGGATTCGTTCGGCGACGAGGGCGTCCTGGACCACCCCCACTACACGCGACCGGCGGAGTTCCGTGGGATGCGGGTCCCGGAGACGCTCCTGTCGGGCAATCACGCGGAGATCGAGCGCTGGCGCCGCGAGGCCGCCCTCGAGAAGACCCGCCGAAACCGGCCCGACCTGCTCGAACGCTGACCGGGCGCTCCGTGGCGCCTGTTACGATGGGCCTCCCGCCATGAACAAGACCGATCTCGTCGACGCCCCCTATCTCCGCACGGACCTGCCCGAGTTCAGGCCGGGCGACACCGTGAAGGTGCACGTTCGGGTGGTCGAGGCGGGCCGCGAGCGCATCCAGGTCTTCCAGGGCGTCGTGATCCGGCGTCAGGGTGGCGGCCTCCAGGAGACATTCACGGTCCGGAAGATCTCGTTCGGCGTGGGCGTGGAGCGGACGTTCCCGCTGCACTCGCCGTCGATCGGCAAGCTCGAGGTCGTCTCGCGCGGCCACGTACGTCGGGCCAAGCTCTACTACCTTCGCGAGCGCCGCGGCAAGAAGGCGCGGATCCGCGAGCGCCGGCTCGGTGACGAGGAGCTCGCAGCGATCGCGGCGGCCGAGGCCGAGCGCGCCGCGGCCGCCGCCGCCGCCGCCGATGACGGCTCCACCGATGGAGCCGACGATGAGGCCGACTCGCCGGAGACCGCCGACGCCGGCGCGCCGGAGACGGAAGCCCCGGACGCCGAGACCGACGCCGTCGACGCTCCGGCGGCCGACAGCTCGGCGCAGGAGGCACCCGCGGCCGAGGCATCGGACGGCGGGGTGGCCCAGACCGAGACCTCCGAGACAGAGATCCAGGGCTAGTCGGTGACCGAGGGCCCGTCGGGCTCCGAGGAGCCCGCCGGCGGGGTCACGCTTTCGGAACCTCGGCCCGCCGAGCAGGAGGACCGCGGGTCGTTCCTGCGCGAGCTCCCGGTCCTGTTCATCGTCGCGCTGGCCGTCGCGATCGTCCTCAAGACCCTCGTCGTCCAGGCCTTCTTCATCCCCTCGAGCTCGATGGAGCCTACGCTCGAGCCGGGGGACCGCGTGCTCGTCCAGAAGGTCGTGTACGGTCCCGACCGCGGCGACGTCATCGTCTTCTCGGATCCGAAGGGGCGCCCCGGCCCGGATCGCGGGATCGTCGGCGGGTTCGTCCACTGGTTGTCGAGCACGCTCGGCATCGAACGGCCCGAGCACGAGGACTTCATCAAGCGGGTGATCGGGCTCCCGGGCGAGACGGTCGAGCTGCGGGACGGGAGACTGTACGTCGACGGGGTCCGGATGCAGGAGCCCTACCTGAAGGGGGCGGTCGACACGAGGGACTACGGCCCGGTGCGGGTTTCGGAGGGCGCGCTCTTCGTCCTGGGCGACAACCGGCTGAACTCGAACGACTCGCGGTTCGGCCTCGGGTTCGTCCCGGTCGAGAAGGTGGTGGGGAGGGCGTTCGCGATCGTGTGGCCACCGTCGAGGGTCGGGTGGATCCACTAGTCCTCGACCTCGGGCGCTACGAGCGCGGTCTGCGGGAGCAGGGCTTCCGCCTGATCGCCGGCGTGGACGAGGCCGGGCGCGGGGCCCTCGCCGGGCCGCTCGTGGCCGCGGCCGTGATCCTGCCCCCGGAGTTCGATCTGGAGGGGATCAACGACTCGAAGGTGCTGACCGCGCTCCAGCGCGACGCGGCCTTCGAGCGCATCGTGCGCCACGCCGTCGCTCGTTCCGTCTGCCGGTGCACGCCGACGCGGATCGACCGACGGGGCCTGCACAAGACCAACGTCTGGCTGCTCCGTCGGTGCATCACCACCCTGCCCATGGCACCCGACTACGTCCTGACGGACGGCTTCCCGGTGAAACGGCTCGGGATCCCGAACTTGTCGATCAAGAAGGGGGACGCGGTCACCGCGTCGGTCGCGGCCGCCTCGATCGTGGCCAAGGTGACTCGAGACCGGATGATGGATCGCTACCATCGCAGGTACCCCGCCTACGGGTTCGACCACAACCGGGGCTACGGGACCGACGAGCACCGAGAGGCGATCAGGCGCCACGGCCCGTCGCCGATCCATCGGTACTCGTTCAAGGGCCTGCGGACCGGTTACTACGACGGCGATAGGGTGGAGGAGCCGTGAATCCCGAAGAAGACGACATCGAGCGGTTCGAGGAGGAGCGCGAGCTCGAGCTGCTCCGCGAGTACCGCGACATCGTGCCGATGTTCGCCTATGTCGTGGAGACCGAGCGGCGCTTCTACCTCGCGAACACGGTCGAGCTCAACCAGCGCGAAGACGGCTGGGTGGAGGTGGTGCTCCGCGACGCCTGGGTGTGGGACATGTTCCGCCCGGCCCGCCTCGTGTCGAACGTGCGGGTGCTCACCCGCCACGACGTGAACGTGGAGGAGCTGCGTCAGGAGGACACGATGCAGCTCCCCGAGTAGCGACCGAACCCGGGTTCGCCGGACCGACCTGCCTGGACCGGGGGCCCCTCCGCGTGGGGGGACCGGCCTCGGCGTGTCGGCGACGCGGTCTAGCGTCGCCGGGTGAGCGGATCCACGACCGAACGCGGCCGCACAGGCGAGGACGCCGCCCTCCGCGTCTACGAGCGACGGGGGTTCGCCGTGGTCGCGCGCAATTGGCGCTGCGGCCTGGGCGAGCTCGATCTCATCATTGTGCGACGCGACCTGCTGGTCGTCTGCGAGGTCAAGACGAGATCCGGGCCCGCGTTCGGCGGCGGCTACGAGGCGGTGACGTGGGCCAAGCGCAAGAAGCTACGGACGCTCGCGGACGCGTTCCTGCAAGGGAACGCGTTCGAGCACGCGCGGGTGCGCTTCGACGTCGCGAGCGTCTGGCTCGGTCCGCGCGGCGCGGACGTCGAGATCTTCGAGGACGCGTTCTAGGGTGTCGTTGGCTGCCGCTAGGGTCGGGCCACCGTGTACGGACGCGTCAACGGCGTCACCGTCGTCGGCGTCCGCGGCCATCTCGTCGCCGTCGAGGCGCACGTCGGTCGCGGACTCCCGTCGCTCACCCTGACCGGGCTGCCCGGCGCGGGCGTGCAGGACGCGCGCGACCGGATCCGACCGGCGGTCGAGAGCGCGGGCCTGGAATGGCCGCTCCGTCGGGTCGTCGTGAACCTCTCGCCGGGGACGCTCCGCAAGGAGGGCCCCGGCCTCGACCTGCCGGTCGCGATGGGGGTGCTCGCGGCGACCGCGCAGGTGCCCGCGGCGGGGCTCGAAGGGTGGGTGTTCGCGGGCGAGCTGTCGCTCCAGGGCGGGCTGGTCTCGACCCCCGGCGTGCTATCGGTGGCGATCGCCGCGGCACGCGCGGGACTGCGAGGCGTGATCGTCCCGGCGTCGAACGCGTCCGAGGCCGCGCTGGTGGACGATCTCGAGGTCATCGGCGCGGGATCGCTCGGGGAGGTGGTCGGGTTCCTGCGAGGGACGTGGCGGCCGACCGCGCCCGAACCGATGGGCCCGCGCGATGACATGCCGCACGCGGTCGATCTCGCCGAGGTTCGAGGTCAGGCCCCGGCCCGCCGGGCGCTCGAGGTGGCGGCCGCCGGGGGACACAACGTGCTCATGGTCGGTCCACCCGGTGCGGGCAAGACGATGCTCGCGCGCCGGCTCCCCACGATCTTGCCGACGATGTCGCGCGACGAGTCGCTCCAGGTGACCCAGCTGCACTCCGTGGCCGGACTCCTCGACGGGGGCCTGATCCATGCTCGGCCGTTCCGTTCGCCGCACCACACGGTGTCGCCCTCCGCCCTGCTCGGCGGGGGGACGGCGTTCCTGCGACCGGGCGAGGTGTCGCTGGCGCACCACGGGGTGCTGTTCCTCGACGAGTTCACGGAGTTCCGCCGCGACGCGATCGAGGGCCTGCGCCAGCCGCTCGAGGACGGGCGCGTGGTCGTCACGCGGATGGTGGGCTCGGTGGTGTTCCCGGCGAGCTTCACCCTCGTCGCCGCGGCGAACCCGTGCCCGTGCGGGTTCGCGGGGGACGCCGTCCGACGTTGCACGTGCCGCGAGGACCGTCTGCAGACGTACCACGACAAGCTCACCGGCCCGTTGCTGGACCGAGTGGACATCCGGCTCGTGATCCCGCGACTCACCAAGCGCGAACTCCTCGGCGAGCAGCCTGGGGAGTCCTCGCCGGCGGTCCGCGAGCGCGTCGAGCGGGCGCGCGCGCGGCAGCGCCGGCGCTACGCGCGATTCGGCTTCCCGAACAACGGTCAGCTCCCAGGTCCCCTCGCGCGGCGCGAGGCGAGGATCTCCGCGGACGCCCGCGACCTGCTCGCGTCGGCGGTCGACCTGCACGCGCTCACGGGTCGCGGGTTCGACCGCACGCTCAAGGTCTCACGGACGATCGCGGACCTCGCGGGGGCGGACCGCGTCGAACCCGATCACCTCGTCGAGGCGCTGGCGTACCGCTCGGCCTCGCCGGTACCGGGGCTCGAGCGTGCGGTCTGAGGACCGAGGTGGCGGCCCGTGGCCCACGTGGCCGCCGGGCTATGGCTCGGACGATGAGGACCGACGAGCGCTGTTCGTTCTGTCGGCGCTTCGTGGGATCTCTCCACGGAGATTGATCGCGCTGGCGGTCGAACGGGGCTCGGCGGCCTCGACCCTGGCCTGGATCCGTGAGGGCCGGGGCGGGAGCGAGAACGACCGGGCGTTCGCACGAGCTCTCGACCCCGACGCGATCGCCGCCGCGGCCAAGGCGTGCGGGGCTCGCCTGATCACGTGGGCCTCGGTCGACTACCCGAGCCAGCTCCGCCACATCCATGATCCGCCCGGCGGGATCTACGTGATCGGTCGGACACCGCCGGACGTGTCCTCGGCCGTCGCCATGGTGGGCGCTCGGCGCTGCACCGCCTCGGGGCGGGAGGCGGCGCACGCGATCGGGCGCGGGCTGGCGCTCGCCGGGCTCACCGTCGTGAGCGGCGCCGCCCGCGGCATCGATGCCGCGTCACACGATGGCGCGCTGTCGGTGCTGGGACCGACGCTCGCCGTCCTGGGGTCGGGGCTGGACGTCCCGTACCCGTCGGCCAGCCGGGCCCTGATCCGGCGGATCGGCGGTGCGGGAACCCTCGTGAGCGAGTACGCGCCCGGAACGCCGCCCAGCCAGCACCACTTCCCCGCGCGCAATCGGGTCGTCGCGGGGCTGTGCCGGGCGACCGTGGTGGTCGAAGGAGCGAATGGGAGCGGCTCGTTGATCACGGCCGAGCACGCGATGGAGTTCGGGCGAGACGTGTACGCCCTCGCGGGCTCGGTCACGAGCGCCCTGTCGGAGGTGCCGCTGCAGCTGATCCGCGAGGGCGCGACCCTGATCCGCGACGCCGAGGATCTGCTGGGCGACCTCGGCGTTGAGGTCGTACCCCCCGAGGCCGCCGAGCGCGTGGACCTCGACGACGCGGAGCGCAGGGTCCTGGCCGGCATCGTCGAATCCACCCTGCCCGATCGCCTCTCCTCCTCGCTCGGCTTGGCGATCCACGAGGTCGTCGGCATCCTGATGCGGCTGGAGCTGCGCGGGTTCGTCCGCAACGTGGGTGGCCGCTACGAGACGACGCTCAAGGCGCGACCTCGGCGCGACGCGGCGAACGAACGGGGCGCCCGGGGAACGCCCGAACGCGCCACGCGCGGCACCGGGACGGCCGCGCCGCCGGGCAGGCTCGCGGCCATCGACGAGCGGTAGCCGGTCGCACGGATCACCGTCCGAACACGTGGCTCGTGCCGCCGTGTCCCTCCGCGACCGGGACGCCGAGCTCCGTCGCTCCGCACCCAGGGCCGGTCCGCGCACCGACGCCGATCCGGGTGCGCTGCTTGAACGGGCGGACCTCGGTTGGTACAAGGGAAGACCGCCGAGCCCGGAGGACCATGCCCGCCCGCGATCCTGTTCAGACCGACGTTGCCCTGATCGGCGTGTTCGCGGATCACCTCGCGCTCGAGCGCCATCTCGCACCCTCGACCGTGGACGCCTACCGCCGAGACCTGTCGCAGCTGGCCGCGTTCCTGCGCCGGTTCCGGCGGGACCTGCCGGGGGCGGAGATCGACGACCTGCGGAGGTTCCTCGCCCAGCTCACGAGCCTCGGCTACGCGCGCGCGTCGATCGCACGGCGCGTCGGTGCGATCCACACCTTCTACCGGTGGGCGGTCTCGCAGGAGGTCGTCGCGGAGGATCCCGCGGCGCTCCTCGGCCGGCCGAAGGTCGTCAACCGTCTCCCGGTGGTCCTTCGCGTGCCGGAGGCCGCTGCGCTCGTCGAGGCGCCCGTCGCGACCGCGGACGCGAGCGACGTCGACGTGGCGGTGGCGCTGCGGGACCGCGCGATCCTCGAGCTGATGTACGGGTCGGGGCTGCGGGTGAGCGAGGTCGCCGGGGTCACGATCGATCGCGTCGATCTCGAACGCGGCCGGGTGACGGTGGTCGGCAAGGGCGACAAGGAGCGCGAGGTGCCGCTCGGCGACGCGGCGCGGGAAGCGGTCGCGGCCTGGCTCGCGGTGCGCGGTGTCCTGGGCGCCGGCGCGGACGAGGAGCTGTTCATGAACCGCAGGGGTCGGCCGATCGGCCCACGCGACATTCGACGGCTTGTGGGACGATACGCGGGCGTAGCCCTTTCGGGCCGGCGGGTGACGCCGCACACCCTGCGACACTCGTTCGCCACGCACCTTCTCGAGGGAGGAGCGGACATCAGGTCGGTCCAGGAGATGCTCGGCCACGCGAGCGTGGCTACGACCCAGCGGTACACGCACGTGAGTCGCGCGCGCCTGTTCGAGGCCTACGAGCGGAGCCACCCGAGGGCCTGATGCCTCGAGCGCCCAAGGCCGAGAAGGCCAAGACCCCGGTGGAGCTGCCCAAGCGGACGAAGGCCGACAGGGCCGAGACGGTGAAAGCCGCCAAGAACGACCGGCCCGCGACGCGGTCCGGACCGGTCAGGGTGGGGTCGTCGTCGAGGGTCTCCACCCGCCAGCCCCCGTCGCCCGACGAGCTCAACGAGCTCGCCCGGCTGTGGGAGGAGTTCAAGCAGAACGAGGTCTCGGGCGCTCGCGAGGGCGCCCGCGAACGCCTCATCCTGCACTACGCCCCGCTGGTGAAATACGTCGCGAGCCGCGTGGCGACCGGCCTGCCCGCGAGCGTGGATCAGGCCGACCTCGTCTCGTACGGGATGTTCGGGCTGATCGACGCCCTCGAGAAGTTCGACCCGGGCCGCGGCAACAAGTTCGAGACGTACGCGATCCCGAGGATCAAGGGCGCGATCATCGACGAGCTCCGTGCGATGGACTGGGTGCCGAGATCCGTTCGGTTCAAGGCGCGCGAGATCGAGAAGGCGTACTCGGACCTCGAGTCGATCCACAAGCGCGGCCCGACCGAGAAGGAGGTGGCCGCGCGTCTCGGCGTGACGCTGCGCGAGCTCCACGAGGTCATCAACCAGATCTCGTTCGTGCAGGTGCTCCAGCTCGACGAGATCCTGAGCGTCGGGAGCGATCGCGGCGAACAGGTGTCGCTGCTGGACACGCTGGCAGATCGCGGGACCGACCCGACGACCGCGCTCGAGGGCGAGGAGACGCGCGGACTGCTCGCGGCGGCGATCAACTCGCTGTCCGAACGCGAGAAGATCGTCGTCACCCTGTACTACTTCGAGGGCCTCACCCTGGCCGAGATCGGCGACATCCTCGGCGTGACGGAATCGCGCGTCTGCCAGATCCACACGAAGGCGGTCGGCCAGCTCCGCTTGCAGCTCGTCGAGACCGAGTGAACCGATCGCCCCGAATGTGAACCGCGTCACGGCTCGCGTCGCTCCGCCCGCCTAGGATCGTCGCTCGGTCGTCGAACGGAGAACTTCGTGGCGTTCCGGGTGGTGGTCGTCCCTCTCCTGATGATGACCCTCACGGGTCCGTCTTCGCCCTCGGTTGGACCGTCGCCGACAGCCTCCGGGGCCGACCGCATCGGGTTCCTCCCGGCGCTGCAGGTCGGGACGTGGGCCTGGCCGGTGCAGGGGCCGGTGATCCGGGGGTTCGACCCGCCCGACACACCGTTCGGGGCCGGCCACCGGGGGATCGACATCGCGGTCGCCCCCGGGACGCCGATCCTCGCCCCAGAGGCGGGAACGGTCTCGTTCGCCGGCAGGGTGGGCGGTGAGCTGTTCGTCACGATCGTCCACGGCGGCGGGCTCTCGAGCACGTACTCGTGGATCTCGTCGACGACGGTTCGCAAGGGTGATGTCGTCTCGAGGGGGCAACCGATCGGGACCACCGGGACCGGACCGCCGGGGGCGATCGTCCCGCACCTGCACCTGGGCGCGAGGCTCGACGGGGAGTATGTGGACCCGCTCCTGCTCCTGGCACCGCTCGGCGTGGAAGGCCTGATCCGGCTCGTGCCGATCCTGCCCTGACCCCAGCGCGTCGGGACGTCGGAGCATCGGGCGCGGGAAGGTGACGGCGGCTAGCATGGGCGCCCCCGTCGGAGGAGAGCCCACTGTTCCCGATGCGCCGTGACCGATCGTCGCGCGCCGTCCGCCTCGCTGCTGCTGCCGTCGCGACCGCGCCGCTCGTGCTCACGTCGAGCGCGGCGGTCGCGCAGGAGGCGCCCACCTGGTCGCAGTTCCAGGGCGGACCCGGCCACTCCGGGGTGCTGGCCGGCGGCCCGGAGCCCCCCTACCGCGTCCGATGGACCCTGCCGGCGCCCACGGGCGACGCGCTGTCGGGCGCGGTGGTCGCAGGCGACCTGGCCGTGTCGATCGGAAACGAGGCCGTCTACGGGATCGACGTTGCCTCTGGCGCCATCGAGTGGCGGGTGGCTCGGGACGGGGGACCGCTGTCGATCCCCGCGATCGGAGCAGGCCCCCGGGGGCGGATCCTCGTGTACCTCGATGGGCCCGGTCCGAACGATGCGGGCGGAGCGCCGGAGGGCTCGCCGAGCCCGAGCCCGAACCCGAGCGCGAGCGCCACCTCGAGCGCGCCTTCGACGACGGGGCCCGGCCCGTCTCCCACCGGACCGGGCGAGCGGACCGAGGTCTCGACGCTGGTCGCGGTCTCGCTCGCCGACCGGACCGAGCTCTGGCGAAGGCCGTTGGAGGCGACCTCGCGGAGCGGGGTCACGATCGACGGAACGAACGCGTTCGTGGGTGACCAGGGCGGGACGGTGTACGCCGTCTCGCTGGAGAGCGGCACGATCACGTGGTCCGCGGAGATGGACGGGCGCGTCGATTCGGCGGTGGCGGTCGCCGATGCCCAGGTGGTCGCGGTCGCCCGGAACACCGACACGGCGCAGGTCGTCGTCGCGGCGTTCGACGAAGCGACGGGGGAGCGCTCGTGGCCGGCGCTGGCCATCCAGGCGAACTCCACGGCCGGCACCGCGCCCTCGGCCGGCGGCGGCTCGCTGTTCATCGGGTCGGCCGACCGGCGCGTGCGGGCGCTCGACACCCAGAACGGGACGGAGCGATGGGCGACGCTGGCGCTGTCGCTATTCTCCCCCGCGACCTCGCTCGCCTTCGACGACGACAACGTCTACGCGGCGGACATCGCCGGGGGCCTGTATCGGCTGGATGCGGCGGACGGAGGGCGCCGGTGGAGCTACCACCTGAACGAGGTGGTGCTGAGGAGCTCGCCGGTCGTCTCCGGGTCCTCGGTCCTGCTGGGGCTCAGCGACGGCCGCCTGGTCGCGGTCGACGTCGCCTCCGGGCATCTGGTGTGGGAGAGCTCGCCGTCCGCGGGATTGGTCGGGACGATCGCGCTGTCGAGCGACGCGGTCATCGCGGTGAAGGGAGGTCGGAACGCCGGGCTGATCGCGTTCGAACACGACCCGCAGGGTGCCCTGGTCGACGTCCCGTCGCCGACCCAGCTCGAGGGCGGGACCACGCTGACCCGATGGGCGCTCGCGGCGGTGATCGTCTTCGCGGTCGCGTTCGTCCCGGGCATCTGGGCCGCGCGGCGCTTCGGGGTGGTCGCCGACGACGACCCCGGCGACGACGGCCCGGATCGGGCCTCGGAACCGGGGGAGGGACCGTGAGCGGGAAGAAGCGACGGCGCCCGGCGCGGCCGCGGCCGGCACCTCTGGAGGCCGAACCCACCGAGACCGCGGCCGAGTCGGCCGCGACACCGGCCGAACCGCGTTCCGGGTTCGGCGGCGCGCTCTTCGGTCAGAGGGGTGGGTCCGTCATGCCGCCGATCGGGCGCTCGCTCGGGCGTGGCCTGCTCGCCGTCGTGTCCTCGCCGGTCCTGCTTGCGATCGCGATCCTCGTGCCGCTGCTCGCGTGGCTCGCCCTGTACGCGCTCGGGTTCCAGGGCCGACCCGCCCTGCTGGTCGACGTCCTCGCACTGCCGCCGATCGCGACGTACTTCGATCTGGGGACGGGGGAGAGCCTGTTGGGGCTCGGACCGTCGTTCCTGATCTTCACCGGCGTGGCGATCCTGATCCGGGGCGTGCTCTACGGCCTGCTCGCGGGGATGATCGTGGAGTCGCTCGAGGACGGTCGCGTGAGCTCCTGGGGCCTGCTCCGAGGCGTCGCGGCGATCCCGACCGTGATCGTCGTCCAGGTGCTCTCGTTCACGCTGATCCTGGCCAGCAACATCATCTTCCCGATCCTCGGGCCCGGGATCGGACTGCTCGCCGCCGTGGGGTCGCTCGTGGGGGGCCTGTTCTTCCTCGGGTTCGCGCCGACCGCCGCGGTCCGGCAACGCCGAGGCGTGGTCGAGACCATCCGGCGTTCGGGCAGGGCCGCGATGTTGCCGGGGAGCCGGCACCTCCTGTTCTGCGGCCTGTACTTCTTCATCGCACTGCCCGTCGTCGTCGGTCTGGCCCCGGGTGGGGGAGAGGTCACCGCGAACCCGACCTTCTTCGGCTGGGTCTTCGTGCTGGCCGCGAGCGTGCTCCACCTGGGCTTCATGGGCGGGCTCGCCTACCGCTGGATCGTCGCCGAGCCCTCCGTCCCCGAGCAACCGGTACCGCGCCGCAGGGCTCCGCAGCGGCAGCCCTCCCGGCGGCCCTCGAGCCGGCGCTGAGACGGGACGGGGGTCCCGGTCGCGACAACGCCGCTGGTAGACTCCGCGTTCGCCGGCGTCTCGACGCCGAGCTCACACGCCCGGGGATCGCCCGCGGGGTCCCGGCCGGGTTCAGGGGTCAAGCAGCGAGCGCGAACGCGAGAGCGGCAACCCTGAGCCAGTGCCGGGCCGTTGGCGAGCCGAACCGGGCGGAGGGACGAACCGGAAGGAGGGCACCGTGCCTGTCGTCACCAGGCGGGAGCTCCTCGAGGCAGGGGTGCACTTCGGGCACCAGACCAGACGCTGGAACCCGAAGATGGGCCGGTACCTGTACGGGGAACGCTCCGGGATCTACATCATCGACCTCGAGAAGACCCTGTCGGGCCTCGAGGAGGCCTACGCCTACGCGAGGGATCTCGGCCGCCGCGGCGGGGTGATCCTGTTCGTCGGGACGAAGAAGCAGGCGCAGGAGGTCATCTCCGAGCACGCCGTACGGGTCGGGATGCCGTCCGTCACGACCCGCTGGCTCGGCGGCATGCTCACGAACTTCCAGACGGTCTCGCGACGCCTGCTCCGTCTGCGCGAGCTCCGCGAGATGGAACGGACGGGCGCGTTCGACTTCCTCCCCAAGCGGGAGGCGATCCGCCTGCGGCACGAGAAGGAGAAGCTCGAGCGCAACCTCGGCGGCATGCAGAGCCTCGAACGGCTCCCCGACGCGATCTTCGTGATCGACACCAAGAAGGAGCACATCGCGGTCAACGAGGCGCGCAAGCTCGGCATCTCGGTCATCGCGATCGTGGACACGAACTGCGATCCGGACGAGGTGGACTTCGTGATCCCGGGCAACGACGACGCGATCCGATCGGTCTCGCTGGTCACCCGTCTGATCGCGGATGCCCTCGCCGAGGGACGGCAGGCGGGCCGGGAGGCCGTCGTGACGCGCGCGACCGGTCCCGAGATCGAGCCCGAGCCCGCCTCGGCGCCGAAACCGACGGCCGCCCCCGCTCCGGCCCCCGATCCCGCCCCGGCCCCCGAACCCGCTCCGGCCCCCGAACCCGCTCCGGCCGCCGAGGCTGCGGCGGCCCCCGAGGCCGCCGCTGCGCCCGAGCCGATCGTCCCCGACCCAGCCCCCGAGGCCGATCCGACGGAAGCGGGCTGAAGCCGATGGCGGAGATCAACGCGCGGCTCGTGAAGGAACTCCGTGATCGCACCGGCGCCGGCATGATGCAGTGCAAGAAGGCGCTTCAAGAGTCGGACGGCGATCTCGACAAGGCGGAGGAGATCCTGCGAACGAAGGGGCTCGCCTCGGCGGCCGGCCGGGCGGGTCGTTCGGCGAACCAGGGGCTCATCGAGGCCTACATCCACTTCAACAACACGGTCGGGGCGATGGTGGAGGTCAACTGCGAGACGGACTTCGTCGCCAACACGGACGAGTTCAAACGGCTCGCCAGGGACCTGGCGCTCCACATCGCGAGCCCCTCGGCGCCGAGGTACGTCACCCGTGACGAGGTCGCCCCGGAGGAGCTCGCGTCCGAGCGACGCATCTTCGAGGCGCAGGCCCGGGAGATGGGCAAGCCCGACGACATGGTCCCCAAGATCGTGGAGGGCAAGCTGAAGACGTTCTACGCAGAGACGGTCCTGCTCGACCAGCCGTACGTGAAGGACGACTCGAAGACGATCCAGCAGCTCCTCGACGAGATGTCGTCCAAGGTCGGGGAGAAGGTGGCCGTGCGTCGGTTCGTCCGGTATCGGCTCGGCGAGGAGACCGGGTAGGGTGGGCGTCATGCCGGAGCGGGACGACGCGCAGGAGGCCGGCCGGCCGCTCTACCACCGTGTGCTGCTCAAACTCTCCGGGGACGCCTTCGCCCCGATGGACACCGGCTACGGGATCTCGACGCAGTCCACGGGACTGCTCGCGCGCGAGCTCGCCGACGTGGTCGACCTCGGGGTGCAGTGCGCCGTCGTCGTGGGCGGCGGCAACATCTTCCGGGGGCGCCAGGCGCCGGGGATCGATCGCTCCCGCGCGGACTACATGGGCATGCTCGCCACCGTGATGAACGCCCTCGCGCTGCAGGACGCGCTGGAGAAGATCCACGTACCGACGCGCCTCCAGACGGCGATCCACATGGCGCAGATCGCGGAGCCGTACATCCCTCTCCGCGCGATCAGGCATCTGGAGAAGGGTCGCGTCGTCGTGTTCGCCGCCGGGATCGGCGCGCCGTACTTCTCGACGGATACGACCGCCGCCCAACGTGCGCTCGAGATCGGCGCGCAAGCGATCCTGAAGGGGACGAAGGTCGACGGGGTGTACACCGCGGACCCGCACGAGGACCCCACGGCGGAGCGGTTCGAGACGATCGAGTACCTCGACGTGCTCCGCGAGGGGTACCAGGTCATGGACGCCACGGCGATCAGCCTCTGCATGGAGAACGGCCTGCCGATCATCGTGTTCGACTTCCGATCGGAGGGGAACATCCGCCGAGCGGTCTCCGGCGAGCCGATCGGGACGCTGGTGCACGGTGGTGCCCGATGACGGTCGACTCCGCGCTGAAGGCGGCCACCGAGAAGATGGACAAGGCGATCGCGGTGCTGAAGGACGAGCTCGCCGGGGTCCGGACCGGACGCGCGACCCCCGCGTTGCTGCAGCGGGTGGTCGTGGACTACTACGGCACGCCGGTGCCGATCCAGCAGCTGGCGTCGTTCTCGGTGCCCGAACCGCGGACCCTGGTGATCTCTCCGTTCGACCGGAACGCGATCGCCTCGATGGAGAAGGCCATCATGTCGAGCGACCTGGGCATCACCCCGGGCAACGACGGCACCGTGATCCGGCTGAGCTTCCCGCCCCTGACCGAGGAGCGCCGTAAGGAGCTGATCAAGCTGGTCCATCACCGCGGCGAGGAGGGCAGGGTTGCCGTTCGGAACATCCGGCGGCACTCGAAGGAAGAGCTCGAGAAACTTGAGCGCGAAGGTGGCATCTCCGAAGATGACCTCGTGCGCTCCGAGAAGGAGCTTCAGAAGCTCACCGACAAGCACATCTCGGACATCGACGACGTCGTGGCCCACAAGGATGCCGAGCTCAAGGAGATCTGAGCGTGCCGGAGGACGAGGAACGGAACGAGGGCGAGGACCTCTTCGAGGATCTCGACAAGTTCTTCGCGCCGATCCAGGACGTCGACTGGCCGGAGTCGTCCGAGGGCGAGGGTTCGGAACAGGCGGCGGGCAGGAAGCGCCATGACGAATCGTCGCGCGCGGAACTCGAGCAGTCGGAGGACGGTTCCCCCGAAACCGAGGAGGAGGCGGCGTCTGCCGAGCCCGATGCGGGCCAATCCTTCGGCGGCGACGAGCCGTTCGCCACCCAGGAGTCGCCGTCCGACCCCGACGTCGAGGGGGATGAGGGCGGGGTCGGTTCGTTCCTGTTCGAGGCCGAGGCGGAGGGCTACGAGGTCGACGAGGGAGCCGAGGCGGGCTCGAGTGGGTACGTCGACCTCCCCGGCGACGAGCCGGGTGTGGCCGAGCTCGAGGAGAGCGAAACGGTGGTGGTCCCAGAGGTCGCGCCGGAGAGACCGCCGGAGAGGCTGCCAGAGAAACTGCCAGAGAAACTGCCAGAGAAACTGGAGGACGCACCGGACA
>CBRGMI010000021.1:0-16150 GCA_967797495.1 uncultured bacterium | reverse complement strand
TGATCACGCGGCGGTACAGGTCGTTCAGGTCCGAGGTCGCGAACCGGCCACCGTCCAGCTGCACCATCGGGCGCAGGTCAGGCGGGATCACCGGCACGGCGTCGAGCACCATGCCCATGGGCGAGTTGCGGCCCTCGGTGAAGTTGGATACGACCTTGAGACGCTTGATTGCCTTCAGCCGGCGCGTGCCCTTGCCGGTGGCGATCTGCTCGCGGAGCGAGTCCGCCTCCTCCTCCAGCTTCAGGTCCTGGAGCAGGCGCTTGATCGCCTCGGCGCCCATGCCGCCGTCGAAGTAGTCGCCGAACCGCTCGCGGAGCGACCGGTAGACGGCGTCGTCGGCGACCAGTTGCTTGACCGACAGGTTCTTGAACCCGGTCAGGACCTCGTCCAGGTGCTCGGTCTCGCGCTTGGTCGTCTCGGTGATCCGGTCGACGTCGCGCTGGGCCTCGCGGCGGGCTGCCGAGAGCTGGGCGCCCTTGGCACCCTCGCCCTCGAGCTCCCGCAGGCGCTCCTCGAGCTCGGACAGGCGGGTCTTGATCTCGTCGTCGCGCTCGGCCTCGAGCTCGTTCTTCTCCTGGTCGATCTCCTTCTCGATCTCGGGCAGCTCCTTGTGGCGCCGGTCCGTGTCGATCCGCGTGATGACGTAGGCGGCGAAGTAGATGATCCGCTCGAGGTCCTTGGGCGCGATGTCCAGGAGGTAGCCGAGCCGGCTCGGGACGCCCTTGAAGTACCAGATGTGCGTGACCGGGGCGGCCAACTCGATGTGCCCCATCCGGTCGCGGCGGACCTTGCTGCGCGTGATCTCGACCCCGCACCGCTCGCAGATGATGCCCTTGAAGCGGACGCGCTTGTACTTGCCGCAGTGGCACTCCCAGTCCCGCGTCGGACCGAAGATCCGCTCGCAGAACAGGCCGTCCTTCTCCGGCTTCAGCGTCCGGTAGTTGATCGTCTCCGGCTTCTTGACCTCGCCGTTGGACCACGCGCGGATCTGATCCGCGGTGGCAAGGCCGATCCGGATCTCATCGAAAAAGTTCACATCCAGCACGTAGGCGGCCTCCTCATGACCTCACCCTGCACTATGAACAACACTTCCTTGTTCCCTTCTGGTCCGTCCGCGTCCCTCCCGGCCAGCTGCTAGTCGTAGTCGGCGCCGGCCGGCTCCCTGCGGGACAGGTCGATCCCGAGCTCCTCGGCCGCCCGGAACACGTCCTCGTCGGTCTCCTTGAGCTCGATCTCCTCCCCCTCGGCCGAACGCACCTCCACGTTCAGGCAGAGAGACTGCATCTCCTTGATCAGGACCTTGAAGGACTCGGGGATCCCCGGCTCGGGGATGTTCTCGCCCTTGACGATCGCCTCGTAGACCTTGACCCGGCCGAGCACGTCGTCGGACTTGATCGTCAGCAGCTCTTGAAGCGCGTAGGCCGCGCCGTAGGCCTCGAGCGCCCACACCTCCATCTCGCCGAACCGCTGCCCGCCGAACTGCGCCTTCCCACCGAGCGGCTGCTGGGTGATCATCGAGTAGGGGCCGGTGGACCGGGCGTGGATCTTGTCGTCCACCAGGTGGAGCAGCTTCAGGATGTAGGCAACCCCCACCGTCACGGGCTCCTCGTACGGCTCGCCGATGCGACCGTCGTACAGGACCGCCTTGCCGACGTCGTCGACCAGGCGGACCCCGTCCTTGTTGGGGTGCGCGCTGCGGATCGCTTCGAGGATCTCGTGCTCACGCGCGCCGTCGAACACCGGAGTCGACACGTACACGGGGCCCTCGTGGTCCTGCCCGTCCTTACGGAACCCGACCAGGCCCGCCCACCCGAGGTGCGCCTCGAGCACCTGCCCGAGGTTCATCCGGGACGGGACGCCCAGCGGGTTCAGGATGATGTCGACGGGTGTCCCGTCGGCGAGGAACGGCATGTCCTCCTCCGGCAGGATCGTCGAGATCACGCCCTTGTTCCCGTGACGGCCGGCGAGCTTGTCGCCGTCGGAGATCTTGCGCTTCTGCGCCACGTAGACGCGGACCAGCTGGTTCACGCCAGGCGGCAGCTCGTCGCCGTCCTCACGCGTGAACACGCGGACGCCGATCACCTTGCCGCTCTCGCCGTGCGGGACCTTGAGCGAGGTGTCGCGCACCTCGCGCGCCTTCTCGCCGAAGATCGCGCGCAGCAGCCGCTCCTCGGGGGTGAGCTCGGTCTCCCCCTTGGGCGTGACCTTGCCGACCAGGTAGTCGCCGGGGTTCACCTCGGCGCCGATCCGGACGATCCCGCGCTCGTCGAGGTCCTTCAGGATCTCCTCGGACACGTTGGGGATGTCGCGGGTGATCTCCTCGGCCCCGAGCTTGGTGTCGCGGGCGTCGACCTCGTGCTCCTCGATGTGGATCGAGGTCAGGACGTCGTCCTTGACCAGCCGCTCCGAGATGATGATCGCGTCCTCGTAGTTGTGGCCCTCCCACGGCATGTACGCCACGATCAGGTTGCGGCCCAGCGCGAGCTCGCCCGCCTCCGTGGACGGCCCGTCGGCGATCACCTGGTTGCGGACGACCTTGTCGCCCTCGTTGACCAGCGGCTTCTGGTTGAGCGACGTGCCCTGGTTGGACCGGCGGAACTTCTGGAGCTTGTAGGTCTTCATCGCGCCGGCCCGCTCGCGGATCACGATGTCGTCGGCCGAGACGTCCTCCACAACCCCGGCCTCCTCGGCCAGGACCACGTCTCCGGCGTCGACGGCGGCGCGGAACTCCACGCCGGTCCCGACGATCGGGGCCTCCGAACGGAGCAGGGGCACGGCCTGCCGCTGCATGTTGGCCCCCATGAGGGCCCGGTTGGCGTCGTCGTGCTCCAGGAACGGGATCAGGGCCGCCGCGACCGAGATGATCTGCTTGGGCGAGACGTCCATGTAGTCCACCTCTTCGGGCACGACCGAGTCGACCTCGCCGCCCTTGCGGCGGACCAGGACGGTCGGGTTGGCGTAGGCGCCGTCGGGCTTGATGGGCTCGTTGGCCTGCGCGATGACGTGTCGGTCCTCCTCGTCGGCCGAGAGGTAGTCCACCTTGTCGGTGACCTTGCCGCCCGTCACCCGGCGGTATGGGGTCTCGATGAACCCGAACTGGTTGATGCGCCCGTAGGTCGAGAGCGAGCCGATCAGGCCGATGTTCGGCCCCTCCGGCGTCTCGATCGGGCACATCCGTCCGTAGTGCGAGGGGTGCACGTCCCGGACCTCGAACCCCGCGCGCTCGCGCGAGAGCCCGCCCGGCCCCAGCGCCGACAGCCGGCGCTTGTGGGTCAGCCCGGCGAGCGGGTTGGTCTGGTCCATGAACTGCGACAGCTGCGAGGTGCCGAAGAACTCCTTGATGCTCGCGACCACCGGTCGGATGTTGATCAGGGTCTGGGGCGTGATCGCCTCGACGTCCTGCGTCGTCATCCGCTCGCGGACGACCCGCTCCATGCGTGACAGACCGATCCGGATCTGGTTCTGGATCAGCTCGCCCACCGAGCGCAGCCGCCGGTTCCCGAAGTGGTCGATGTCATCGGGCTCGTAGCCCTCCTCGCCCGCGTGCAGCTTCACGAGGTATCGCACCGTGCGGAGCATGTCCTCGTAGGACAGGATCCCCTTGTACTTCGGCCCGTTCTCGCCCTGCTCGTCCTTCTGGAGCTCCGACCAGACGCGGAACTTCGGCTGGTCCCACCCCTTCTTGTCGGGGTTGTCGAGCTCGGCCAGCTGCCTGGCTCGGGCCTTCAGCTGCGTCTGGAGCACGCCCTGCGCGGCCTCGAGCTTCTTGTTGACCTTGTACCGACCCACCCGAGCCAGGTCGTAGCGCTTGTGGTTGAAGAAGAGGTTCTCCAGGAGCGTCCGGGCGGACTCGGCCGTGGGTGGCTCACCGGGCCGCAGCTTGCGATAGATGTCCTCCAGGGCTTCCTCGGGGGTCTCGACGTGGTCCTTCTCGAGGGTGTTCTTGATCGACTCGGCGTGGTCGAAGAGCTCGAGGATCTCGTCCCCCGACCACCCGAGCGCCTTGAGCAGCACGGTGACGTTCTGCCGGCGCTTGCGGTCGATCCGGACACCGACGGTGTCCTTCTTGTCGACGTCGAACTCGAGCCATGCTCCTCGGCTGGGGATGATCTTGGCGATGTAGACGTCCTTGTCGGTGGTCTTGTCCAGCTCGCGGCTGAAGTAGACCCCCGGGGAGCGCACGAGCTGGGACACGACCACCCGCTCGGTGCCGTTGATGATGAAGGTGCCGCGCTCGGTCATCATGGGGAAGTCCCCCATGAAGACCTCCTGCTCCTTGATCTCGCCGGTCGTCTTGTTGACGAACATCGCCTCGACGAACAGCGGAGCGGAGAAGGTGGCGTCCTTGTCCTTGCACTCCTCCTCGGTGAACTTCTGATCCTTGAAGGCGTGCTTACCGAAATGCAGTTGGAACTGTTCGGTGAAGTCCTCGATCGGAGAGACCTCCTCGAGGACCTCCTTCAGACCCTCGGCCAAGAGCCAATCGAAGGACTCCCGTTGGATGCCGACGAGGTCGGGAAGCGGTAGCGCCTCGTCGAGCTTGGAGAAACTGACGCGGTCGCGGACAGGGACGAGCGACTCAAGCAAGAACGATCCCCCCTAGGGTAGACAACCCTGGATCCAGGGCATGCGGAACGCGGCACGGCAAACAAGCAGTCTACGTGCGCGGGCGCGCAGCGTCAACCCCCGGGCGGGGACCCGGTCGAAATCGGCCCGAAGGTTACCCCCACTCGGAGCGGAGGTCAACCCTTCGGAACCGGTCGTCGGAGCCGGCCTAGCTGCCGTCGGGTGACCAGGCGGCGGTACCCGCCACACCGACCGGCGAGAGGGTCGACCGGTCCGCGACGGCGCCCTCCCCCTCCTCCACCATCCCGAGCGCACGCGCGATGTCGGCGACGGCGCTCCCGAGCGCCACGGCCTGCTCGCTCGAGGCGATCCGGACGCCGCGAGTGGTGAGGACGTGGAAGAACTCCTCCATCAGGGCGCGGTCGTCCCCCAGGAGCGAAGCTTCCGACACATTCAGCGCCCGGGCCAGGCGCTCGAGCGTCTGGATCGACGGGGCGACGTGGCCGTTCTCGTAGCGCGACAGGCGCGCCTTCGGGATCCCGGAGATCTCCTCTAGGTCCGACTGCGAGTAGCCGGCCTTGATGCGTGTCGCGCGGAGCCTCTGTCCGAACGTGCGTTCGCCGGTCATGCCACGCCCCCTGTCGACGGTGGTTGCTCGACGAGGAATCTATCCCCATGCGGAGCCCGACCGCAACGCGGCCGAGGAACCCGGCCGCTAGGCGCCTTGGGGATCCGCCGACTCGGCCGTTCGGCCTACTTGATCTCAACGGCTGCGCCGGCGCCCTCGAGCTGCTCCTTGGCCTTGTCGGCCGCCTCCTTGTTGACCTTCTCCAGAACAGGTTTCGGCGCGGAGTCCACGAGGTCCTTGGCCTCCTTGAGGCCGAGGCTCGTCAGGGCCCGCACCTCCTTGATGACCTGGATCTTCTTGTCGCCGGCGCCCGTGAGAACCACGTCGAACTCGGTCTGCTCCTCGACCTCTTCCGCGGCGCTACCCCCGGCCCCCGGGGCGGCCATCATCATCGGCGCGGCGGCGGCGGCCTGGACGTCGAAGGTCTCCTCGAACTTCTTGACGAAGTCCGACAGCTCGAGCAGCGTCATGTCCTTGAACTGATCGAGCAGGTCGTCGGCGTTCATCTTGGTCTTGGCCATCGTCTACTCCTCCTCCCCTTCTGGCTCCTTTTCGGGCTCTCCTTCGGGCTCTTCCTCGGGCTCTTCTTGCGGCTGGACGTCTGGTTCGTCGTCGGTCGTCGCTTCGGCGGCGGGCTCGGATCCCTCGGCCGGCTCGGCCTCCGTGGTCTCGCCGGTCACCTCGCCGGGGAGCTTGTCCTTGTAGGCCTCGAGCACGCCGAGGAACCGACCCTGGATCGCCTCGAGCATCGAGGCCGCCCGGGTCAGCTCGGCCTTCAGCATCCCGGCGACCTTCGAGAGCATCGCCTCTCGCGACTCGAGGGTCGCGAGCGATTGGGCCTCGGCCGCCGAGAGCACCTTGCCGTCCAGGTAGCCGCCCTTGATCACGAGGGCCGGGAACTTCTTCGCAGCGTCCACGACCTTCTTGGCGGTGGAGACCACGTCGCCCTCGACGAACGCGACCGCGGTCGGGCCGTCTAGGAGCGCCTCCAGCTCGGCGACGCCCGCATCGGCGGCCGCTCGCGCCATCAACGTGTTCTTGACGATCGCGAATCGCGCCAGCTCGGACAGGGCCCGGCGCAGCTCGGTCGCGTCGTGGACGGACAGACCCCGGTACTCGGTCAGGAGCAGCGCCTCGGCGCCCTCGATGCGCTCCTTGAGCTCGGCGACCTTCGCGATCTTCTCGGCGTTCGGCATCGACCCTCCATGGAACGGGAAACGCGTCCCCGCAGACAGCGGAGACGCGCTCGAGAGCGATACGTCTTCGTTCGCCTCGGCAGGTGCCCTTGGGGATTACGTGCTTGCGCACCCCTGCTGTCTGCGGCGAAGCCAAAGGGTACCGAGCCGTCGGCTCGGGCGACAACGTGTCACCGACGAAGGAGCCAACCTCGCGACCACACGTCCGCAGGGATCCCTTAGGTCCCCGCGGCACTCGGCTCGGCGGCGGGGTCGTTCGTGCCGTGGCCGGACCCACCCGATCCGTGTCGCGCGAACCGGCCGGGGAGCAGACCGAGGCCCAGCAGCGTCAGCGCCCCGATCGTCAGCAGAAGGTCGTACCTCGGGAACGGCTCGTACACGAATCGGACCACGTGTCGGCCGGCCGACACGGTCCGCCCGACGAAGCTCGGGGCGATCATCTCGGGCGCCAACGCCCTGCCGTCCACCGTCACCTGCCAACGCGGGTCGAACGACGCCTTCAGCATCACCATCGCCGGCCGATAGGCGATCACCGTCGCGCTGGCCCTCCCGTCCCGAAGGTCGACGTCTTCGTGGACGACGGTGCCGGCCGGCGTGTCCGGGAGGTCGTCGGCGCTCACGGTGGCTTCGGGAGCCGGCTCCCCCTCGAAGGCGATGCCGGGGTTCGCGCCCATTGCCGGGAGGTCCGAACGGAACCAATCCTCCTCGCGCAGCCCGAGGTTCGTCCGGTCGGCTGTGATCTGCGGCAGGACGTCGACGAGATCGATGGTGCCGGGGTCGGGCCGTTCCCAGAGCACGTGGCGCCCGCGTTCGGCGACCCTCTCCGCCTGGACGGGGGGCGGCTTGCCCGCCTCGAGGATCAGGTACCGGACGTCGAACAGGTCGTAATGCGTCGGGTTCGTGTCGGTGAACCGGTACTCGAACGGTGCCGAGAGCGACCAGGTCGGCCGGACGAACCCGACGCCCTCGGTGCCCTGGTTCAGGAGCACCACGTACACGGGCACCTGACCGACCTCGTAGGCCGAGCCCCAGTTGGACCGCATGCCCGCGTAGAACCGACCCGGGCCCCGTGCTCTCGCGATGTCGACCAGGGCGGCGACGTCGGCGCCGCCCTGGTCGTCGGCGACCGCCTGCTCCCCGATCCATTCGGCCCCCTGCGAGGCCCACGCCGTGCGTTCGATGAAGCCGGGGGCGAGCACGAGCACCACACAGGCGACCGCCAGCGACGCGATCGCGACGGGCCGTTCGCGTAGGGCTCGGAACCGTTGCAGCTGGTTCCACGCGATCCGCCCGAGCGTGACCGCGCCGAACCCGGCGAGGTACAACCCGGCCAGATGCACCCCGAACACGAACCGCCGAAGGAACAGGTCGCCGGAGCCGGGCAAAAGCCGGAGGACGGGTCCGAGCGTCGGCCGCCCAAAGAAGAGAACCAGCGCAACGAGGAACAGGAACAGGAGCACGCGGGCCCGCTCGTCGCGGCGGTACCGCCAGAGCGCCGCCAGGATGCCCACCGCGACCAGGATCGTGATCATCGGCGGTCGCCCACGGTCGAACAGCTCGCCGCTCGCGAACCACGTCAGGACCCGCTTCGCCCCGAACGAGTCGTAGTAGATCCTCCCGCGCGAGTACTCGTCGTTGACCGTCCACAACCGGTCGGCGAGCAACGGCACGACCACCCAGGCGGCGACGAAGAGGCTGCCGATCCCGATCAATGCCGCTCGGCCGATCCTGCGCAGGACCTCCCGCCACTTGACGAGCGCGAACACCCCCAGCGACAGCAAGGCCAGGTAGCCGGTCAGCAGGTGACACGCGACCGTCAGGGCCAGCACGAGCGCCGCGAGCCAGTACGAACGGCCCTTCGCGACCGCACGCCACGACAGGCCCCACGCGAACGGCAACAGCCACATCCCCCACAGCTGCGTCCAGGTTCCGTAGCCGCGCCACGCGTAGCTGCCCCATTCGTAGCCGAGCGTGGGTTCGCTCACGATCAACGGCGAGGCGGCCGCCGCGATCGCGCAGATCCATCGGTCCCAACCCAGCAAGCGACCGCCGGCGTAGACCGCGATCGGCCACAGGGCCATCCCCAAGTACAGCGTCCACGAGAGCGCACGCTCGCTGCCGATCGCGAGCGCGAGCGCGCCGGTCAACACGTGCGGGAGGCTCTGGTAGTGGTGGAACCTGGAGGATCCGAGCGCGAGATCGGGGTACCACCCGTCGAGCGGGAGGTGCCCCTCCTCGATCCGGTCGCTCGCCCACGCGATCATCGACCGATGCACCGACGCGTCGTTCAGGTTCTGGACCGGGCGAGCCTCGGCGCGGAGCACCACCAGGTTGAACAGGACGACGATGCCCACGACGAGGATCGGCCAACGCGGGGAGGCCTCGGGGCGGGGCGGTTCGGGCTCGACGGCCGGGGGCGCCTGTTCGCGTTCGGAGAGGGACTCGCGCACCCGCTCATGTTGCCACGGCTCCCTCGCAAGCCGGTTAACCGGGCGGAGCCCTCCACAGCACGCGAGCCGGCCTAGGGGTCGGCTCGCGTGCTCGCATGTGACGCTCAGGCGCTCGGCGTCTGCGCCGCCTCCATCGTCCCCTTGATCCTGTTCGTGTCGATCGGGACACCCGGCCCCATCGTCGTGGAGACCGTGAGGGTCTTCACGTACTTGCCCTTGGCGGCCGAGGGCCGCGCGCGGATGATCTCGTCGACGACCGCGAGATAGTTCTCCAGCAACTGCTGCTCGGTGAACGACTTCTTCCCGATGATCATGTGCACGTTGCCCGTGCGGTCGGTCTTGTACTCGACCTTGCCGCCCTTGATGTCCTCGACGGCCTTGGCGATGTCGTTCGTCACCGTTCCGGTCTTCGGGTTCGGCATGAGGCCGCGGGGGCCGAGCACCCGGCCGGCCTTGCCGACGGCGGCCATCATGTCCGGCGTCGCGACGGCGGCGTCGAAGTCGATCGTCCCGCCCATCACCTGCTCGACGAGCTCCTCGCCTCCCACGACGTCCGCGCCCGCGTCCTTGGCCTCGGTCGCCTTCGGACCCTGGGCGAACACGGCCACGCGGACCGACTTGCCCGAGCCGTTCGGCAACGAGACCGTGCCTCGGACGAGCTGGTCGGCCTTGCGCGGGTCGACGCCCAGCCGGAACGCGATCTCGACGGTCTCGTCGAACCTGGCGTCCGGGAAGGCCTTGAGGGCCCTGATCGCGTCAACCGGCGAGTGCTCGCGCCCGCGGTCGGCCAGCTCGGTGGCCTGTGCGTACCGCTTGCCCCCGCCGCTCATGCGCCCGCAACCTCGACGCCCATGCTCCGGGCTGTCCCCGCGAGGATCTTCATCGCGGCGTCGACGTCGTTCGCGTTGAGGTCGACCATCTTCTGCTCGGCGATCCGCCGAAGCTGGTCCTGGGTGACGCGCCCGACCTTCTCGCGGTTGGGCTCGCCCGAGCCCTTCTCGACGCCGGCCGCCTGCTTGATCAGCTCCGCGGCGGGCGGCTGCTTGGTGATGAACGTGAACGAGCGATCCTCGTAGATCGTGAGCTCGACCGGGATCACCTGGCCCGCCTGCTGCTGCGTCTGCTCGTTGTACTGCCGACAGAACTCCATGATGTTCACGCCGTGCTGGCCGAGCGCGGTCCCCACGGGTGGAGCGGGCGTCGCCTGACCCGCGCGGATCTGAAGCTTGACGACGGCGAGCACCTTCTTCTTCGCCATCCTGGGTCACCTCCTGCGGTCCGAACGGCCCTCGGCCTCCCGCGTGTTCGGTTGGTTCCTAGACCTTCGCCACCTGGTCGAAGGACAGTTCGACCGGCGTCTCCCGGTCGAAGATGTTCACGAGCACCTTCAGCTTGCTCTGGTCGAGGTTGATCTCGCTGATCGTGCCGTTGAAGTCGGCGAACGGTCCCGAGATGATCCGCACCACATCGTTCTCCTCGAATCCGAGGCGGAACTGCGGCTTCACCTCCTCCTTCTTCACCGACAGGATCTTCTCCACCTCACGACGCGAGAGCGGCGTGGGCTTGCTTCCCGTCCCGGCCGCGACGAACCCCGTCACCCCGGGCGTGTTGCGGACGACGTACCACGAGTCGTTGTCGTAGATCATCTTCACGAGGAGGTAGCCGGGGAAGACCTTCCGCTGGACGACCTGCTTCTTGCCCCCCTTGATCTCCATGACGTCCTCCATCGGGATGTGGACGTCGAAGATCTTGTCCTCCATCTGCATGGTGTGGATGCGCGACTCGAGGTTCGTCTTGACCTTGTTCTCGTAGCCGGCATACGTGTGCACGACGTACCAGTCGCCGGGGCCGCGGAACGGGTCACGCCCGCCCCCGGTGTCGACGGGCTCCTCGGCCGCTCGCGACGCGGCGCCCTTCTTGGCCCTCGCGCCGCCGCCGGCGCCGACCGCGGGTCCGGGGTCTTCCGTGGGTTCGGCCTCGGCTGCGGGTTCGCTGACGGCTACGGGTTCGCCGTCGTCGGTGGCCTCGGCCCGCTCGACGTCGGCCGCGATCGACTCGACCGTGTCGGCCAGGCCGCCCAGGATCGCGGCGTCGCTCATGGCCTCGACGGCAGTCGCGTCCTCGACGGCCTCCGCGACGGTCTCCTCGAGCGCCCCGACGATCGCGGCGTCGGCGATCGACTCCTGGACGTCGGCGTCCGCCGCGGCCTCCGCGATGGTCTCCTCGAGCGCCTCGCCCTCCACGCCCGCATCGACGGCATCGGACACCCGCTCCTCGAACGACTCCTCGATCGCGGCGTCGGATGCCGCCTCGACCGCCGCCGCGTCCTCGATCGCCTCGGACACCGTCTCCTCGAGCGCCGCCTCGATCGCGGCGTCCGCGACGGCTTCCTCCGCGGCGGCCTCCTCGAATGCATCCGCGAGCCGGTCGGCGGCGGCGTCCTGGCGGGTGGCCTGGTCGTCGGACGGCGCGTCGCGATCCGCGTTCGTGGACGGCTCGGGGACAGCTTCGTCCGAGGGGTCGATCGGGGATTCGTTCATGGGGTGCGCGCCTCTAGTTCGTGAAGACGTTCAGGACCAGCCTCGAGAAGAGCACGTCGAGACCGAACACGTACGACGTCATGACGACGACCGTGACGAGCACGACGATCGTGTACGTCGTGAGTTCCTGACGAGTGGGCCAGATCACTTTCCTCAGCTCCTGACGGACCTCCTTCAGGAACTGGCGGGCGCCCGTGCGCTGCTTCTTCTGCTGGAGCTGCGCCCGACGCGTGGCCGCAGCGGCCTGGGCACGATCGACCTGGGTGCCCTGACGGCGCTGCGCTCGCTTCATCTGTCTGTTCATCGTGCTCCTTGCAGGGGCGGAGGGACTCGAACCCCCAACCGCCGGTTTTGGAGACCGGTGCTCTACCAGGTTGAGCTACGCCCCTCCGCAAGACCGGTCCTGCCGGAAGGCGGGGACTCGGCTGCCAAGTATAGGGCCGGCCCGATGGTGCGGCAAAGGAACGCCCGGCCGAGCGGACGCCGTACTCGCCGGGTTCCCGCAGGTCAGTCTGGTGATCGGCCCGTGGAGCCCCGGACCGGGCGGCCGCCGCCGAGGGCCCTCGCGGTCGTCGACGGTGAGCTCGAGCATCACCCTCCGAACCCCGGTGTCCGGCCTGACCCCCCCGAAGGGGATTCGGGGCGCCGGGACGGTCACCGGGACCCCCCGGCCCACGCTCGGAACGTGCCTGATCGGAGATCGCCGATGTGCGTGATGTTCCACCCGGCCTCTCCTACACTCTCTCGGACGCGCCGCGCTGGCCCCGGATTGCGAGCGCCCACATGCAGCATCGGGATCCTTCCCCCTCGCCCGGTGACCGGGCGAGGCGGCGCAGCCTCTTCGGAGGCCGTCCGGAAACCACCCCACCCCCCGTGACGGCGGGACTCTCGCCCTCGGCGGCCGAGCGGGCCGAGCTGGTGATCGGCGCCTACCAGGAGATGATCCAGGAGCAGCTCGACGAGGGCCTGCGGTCGATCCAGCACTCCGCGAATGCGTTGATGCACGAGATCGCCGGGGAGGTGTGGCGAAGCACCGGAGGCGACAAGGAGGCGGTCGGCTCGACGATCCTGCAGGAGCTCTCCCGCGACCAGGCGATCCGGGCGTTGATCGCCCACTCCGACGAACGGTTCCAGGCCCTCGCTGCAAGGACCGGCCGGGTCGAGGACACGATGAACATGCTCGCCGAATCGGTCCGTGCGGCTCGCGAGCAGATCGCCCGTAGCGCCGACGCGCTCGTCGAGTCCGGGAGTGGCGGGAGCGCCTCGCCGCTCGGCATCGGTCAGATCCGGGCGCAGCTGGACGAGGTCAGTCGGCAGGTGGCGGCGGCGTTCCAGACGCTTGCCGATCGCGACCAGGAGATCGTCAATACGCTCCACCTGCGGATCCGCGAGCACGGTGAGCTCGTCGTCCAGGAGACCGCCAGGATCTCGCAGGCGATGCAGGAGTACGTCCAGCAGGGTGTCGAGACCATGGGGCATCTGGCCGGGAGCGCCGACTCGAGCATGCAGGCGATGTCGGCACACGACGGGACGGAGAGGAACGTCCGGCCGGTCGACCAGCAGATCTCCGAGCTCGCCGAGCAGCTCCAGCTCCTGTACGACCGGACCGGGATCGCGATGAGCTCGCTGCACGAGTCCGTGACCCTCCTCGGCGACCGGATGGGGGTCGAGACGCGCGAGCGGCTCGAGGAGATGAACCGGGTGTTCGAGGCTCGGGTGATCGGGCTCGCGAACCTCGTCCGTTCTGACTCCGAGGCGCTCCGTCGCGAGCTCGTGACGACGGCCGAGGGCCACGACGAGACGATCGCCCGGCTGCTCGACGAGCGGTTGCACCAGGTCACCGAGACACTCGGCGACTCCGTCGCGAGGACGGTGCAGGTCAAGCTCGACGATTCGCTGTCCGCACTGACCGCGCGGACCGACGAACAGACCCGGCTGATCGACGCGCGGGCGGGCGAGACCGTTTCGGCCATCGACCGGAACCTCATCCGGATGGTCGACGCACTCGACGATCATTTCGAGAGGCTCGGGGCCGACGTGGGCGAGCGGGCGGCCACGGCCGCCGAGCTCGCGATCGGCGCGCGGTTCGACGACGTGCTCGCGCGCCTGCACGCGGCCGCCTCCGTGATGGAACGCGAGGGCTCGCAGACCCGGGATGCCTTGGAGGCCACGCGGAGCCACCTCGACGAGACGAGCGGCGCCCTCGACACGCGGTTCGTCGCGCTGGCCAAGCTCGTACGTTCGGACAGCGAGACGCTCTCGGGGCAGATCTTGGCGGACCAGGACGTCACGAAGCAGGCGCTCCGGGCGATGAAGGAGCTACAGGCGAGCCTGCCGTCCGAGGTCATCCAGATGGTCGAGGAGCGGTTCGGCTCCCTCGCCGAGTCGATCGAGCGTTCGAACGAGATGCTCGCGGCTCGGATCGATCGGATGGCGGACACGATCGGTCAGCGCCAGAACGACGACATCCAGGTCGTGATCGACCGAATGGGCGACGCGATGCACGCGCTCGCGAGCCTCGGGAAGGATCCGCGGTCGGGTGGCCCCGGGTCCGGGGTCGACATCGACTGACCCCTTGAGGGCCACCGCATCGGGCCGCGGGATCAGGCCGGGCGAACCTCGGCCTCGCTCCTGCGGATCGGCCACTCGATCGCACCGCCCCGCTCGACCCGGACCCAGACGTCCAGCACGGCCGTCCGGGTCTGCGGATCGAGCGACCTCACCCGGCCGCCACACTCGATCGATTCGTCGACGAACACCGGAGCTCGAAAGTGCGCCTGGAGGCGGAGCAACGCCGCGGGGTCGCCCAGCCAATCGACGAGCCAGGATGTCAGGATGCCCATGGTGTACATGCCGTGGGCGACCACGCGGGGGAAGCCGGCGGCGCGAGCGACCTCGTCGTCTCGGTGGAGCGGGTTCTGATCGCCAGACGCGTCCGCGTACGCCTCGATGTCGTTCCGGGTGACCGTGCGCGACGACGACGGCAGGTCCTGCCCCACCGCCAGATCGTCGAATCGAACGCTCACCCGTCGCCCCGGACGATCAGCGTGGTCCGCCCCGATGCGACGAGCTCGCCGGCCTCGTCCACGACCTCGGTCCGAAGGCTCAGGAAACGCATGCCGCCCTTGTCGCGGACGCCCTCGATCGTCGCGGAGGCGGTCAGCGTCTCACCTACCGCGACGGGCCGCGACCACCGGTACTCCTGTTCTCCATGGAGGACGCGGGAAAGGTCGATCCCGAGCCGCGGATCTGACACCACGTGATCGAGCCCGGCCTCGAGCTCGGGCACGGTCACGATCGTCGGGGGCACGCCCGGCCCCCGATATCCGACGGCGTCGGCGAACGCTCGAACGCGCACCTCGTCGACCCGGAACCGGACCGGCGGGTACGTGCTGCCCTCGACGTCGGGGCTCACCGCCATAAGGCGCCCAGACGTTCAGCCGACACGTTTGTCGGGCGCACGGCCGTCTCCCGGCCGACCGATTCACACGGCATCGACACACTGCGAACGTATCGACCGTGCGGGAGCGCAGCAAGTCGGCCGCGTTGCGCGAGAACGATCGCGCGAGCTTCCGTGACTCGGGACCACGGGGGGCTTACGATCGACGAGCCCATGGCCCGTAACGGGAACGGATCCGGGACCGGGAACGGGAAGGCCGACGGGGCTGCCCGCAAACCCATCACGGTCCTCATCGTCGACGACGAGCGTACGTTCGGCGAGGCGCTCGAGGTCGCCCTGGATCGGGAGAAGGATCTCCGCGTCGTGCACGTCGCGACGGACGGCGTCGAGGCCGTCGCCTCGGCGACCGAGTTCCGCCCCGACGTCGTGCTGATGGACGTCTCGATGCCCGGGATGAACGGGCTCGAGGCAACGAGGCGGATCAAGCAGTGCGACCCCGAGGCCGCCGTCGTGATCCTGTCCGGACACGACGACGAGTACATGCTCGCCCGGGCGGTGCAGGCCGGCGCCGCCGGTCTGCTCCGCAAGACGCAGGCGGTGGGCGACGTGGTCTCGACCGTGCGCCGGGTCCATCGGGGCGAGGCGATCCACGACGAGGGCGAGGTCGAACGCGCGCAGCGGCGGCTCCGCCACCGACGGGACGTCGACGGGGACGTGCGGGCCCGGCTCGAACGGCTCACCCCACGCGAGATCCAGATCCTCGAGGCCATGGCGGCGGGCCGCCAGCCCGAGGAGATCTCGGCGCAGCTCGGGATGAGCCCGAACACCCTGCGGACCCATACGCAGAACGTGCTGACCAAGCTGCGTGTGCATTCGAAGATGGAGGCGCTGGTCCTTGCGATCCGCCACGGCAAGGTGGCGACGGTCGACCTCACCGAGATCGCCGACCGGGATTTCTAGCGCGTCTCGCGGTGGAGCGTGTGCCGACGCTGCCAGCGACAGTACTTCCTGAGCTCGATCCGGTCCCGGTCGTTCACTCGGTTCTTCACGGTGACGTAGTTCCTCTGCTTGCACTCCGTGCACGCGAGGGTGATCGTCGGCCTGTTGTCGCCCTTGGCCATCTCGTGGTCCTCCGACCCGTTCCGTGTCCTGTTGCGTTCTTGGCTGCGTCCCGGCGCGTTCCCGCTGCGCTGTTCGGGGGCTCGTAGCGGGGGCGGGAATCGAACCCGCGACACAGCGATTATGAGCCGCTTGCTCTGCCTCTGAGCTACCCCGCCCCGATGACGAGCAGTCTACCGGCCGCCGCCGTCCTCGCCACCATGACCTGCGGCTTCGACCCGTGGTCGCGCGGCGGTCCGAGCCGGAGAGGG
>CBRGMI010000020.1:0-16308 GCA_967797495.1 uncultured bacterium | reverse complement strand
GCGCGCGGGTCAAGGTGACCATCATGTTCCGGGGGCGCGAGATGGCCCGCACCGAACTCGGCCGCAAGATCTTGGACCGGCTGGTCGCGGACCTCGCGGATCAGGCGGTCGTCGAGGCCCATCCCAAGCAGGACGGACGAAACATGGTGATGGTCCTCGCGCCGTCCAAGAAGCCCCCAGAACCGAAGAGCACCGGGCCGAGGAACCGGCAGGAGCCGGAAGCGGCCGTTGCCCGGGCGGCGGCCGAGCCCGTCCCGGAGCAGGCGCCGGACGAGGTGGTCGCGGCCCCGGCGGAGGCGCCGCCGGAGACGTAGCGGGAAACGCACGAGGAGTCGCACGCGGCACAGGTTCGACCAGAGGAAGATAGAGAGCGATGCCCAAACAGAAGACGCACCGAGCGACGGCCAAGCGGTTCCGCATCACGCGGACCGGCAAGGTCCTGCATCGCAAGGCGACCGGCAACCATTTCCTTCGGAAGAAGCGCGGGAGCCGCCGACGTCGCGTGGAGGGCATGACCCAGGTGACGGCCGAGCGCACCAACATCCGTCGGCTCCTCGGGAAGTAGGGAAGATGGCACGGGTCAAACGATCGGTCCACGCGAAGAAGAAGCGCCGTGAGGTGCTCCGCAAGGCGAAGGGGTACTTCGGATCGCGATCGAAGCGCTACCGCGTGGCCAAGGAACAGCTCCTCCATTCGGGGCAGTACGCCTACCGCGACCGACGAGACCGCAAGGCGCAGTTCCGCCGCCTGTGGATCGCCAGGATCGGGGCGGGCGCTCGCCAGCACGGTCTGTCCTACTCGAGGTTCGTGCACGGCCTGAGCAAGGCGGGGATCGAGGTCGACCGCAAGATACTGGCCGACATGGCCGTGCGCGACCCGGCAGCGTTCGGCCAGCTCGTCGAGGCCGCCAAGGACGCGCTCGCGGCCTAGCCCGGAGGCCGGGAGGGCGCGTGATCACCTCCGTCCGGAACCCGAAGGTCGCCGCGGCGCTCAAGCTCCACAAGCGGGCGTTCCGCGAGCGCGAACGCGCGTTCCTGGTCGAGGGCGTGCAGGCACTGGGCGAGGCGCTCTCGATGCCCCGTGGCGGGATCTCGGCCCTGTTCCACACGGAGCCCTCGCATCCCCTGGTCGAACGCGCACGCGCCGGGGGCGTCGCCGCGACGCACGTGAGCGATGACGTGATGGCGCGCCTCGCCGGCACGGTCACCCCGCAGGGGTTCGTCGGGGTCGCGGGGTACCTCGACGTCCCGTTCGACGACCTGCCCGATGAGCCGGCCGGGGTGGCGCTGCTGCACGAGGTCCGAGATCCGGGGAACGCCGGGACGGTGCTCCGATCCGCCGACGCCGTTGGTGCGGACGCCGTGGTCTTCTCCTCGTCCTCGGTCGACGTGTACAACGCGAAGACCGTGCGCGCCTCGGCGGGGTCGCTGTTCCACCTGCCGGTCGTGCGGGGCTCCGACACCGCGTCGGCGATCGCGGCGCTGCGGGCGCGGGGGATGCGGATCCTCGCGATGGACGCCGATGGCGAGGGCGACCTCTACGAGGAGGACCTGTCCGATCCCGTCGCGTTCGTGTTCGGCAACGAGGCGTGGGGTCTGCCCAAGGAGATCGCGGCCCTCGCCGACGCGACCGTGCGGGTGCCGATCACGGGTCGAGCCGAGTCCCTGAACCTCGCGGCGGCCGCGACCGTCTGTCTGTTCGAATGGGAGCGCCAGCGTCGCGAGGGCAGGCGCGCGGTGCTCGAGACGATCATCGCCGCCGCCGCTCACGACATCCGCTCGCCGCTGACCGCGTTGAAGGGGATCGGGCACGCCCTCGCTACCCGGTGGGAGCAGATGACGCCCGATGACCGCGAGCTGATGCTGCGAGCGATCCAGTTCGACACCGATCGCCTGAACGCGATCCTGCGGCAGCTCGTGGACGCCGCCCGGGTCGCCGCCGGTGCGCTCGATCTGTTCCCGCAACGGACGTCCGTCTCGCAGGTGGTCGACGAGATCGCCACGTCCCTGGCCCGCGACCCCGATCACGTCCGCGTCGAGTGGGCGGCCGGCGACGACCTGCACGTGTTCGTCGACCCCGAACGCCTCAGGCTCGTGCTCGAGGCGTTCGTCGAATCGCTCGTCTGGTGGGCGAGCGAGGGTCCGGTGCGCGTCGAGGGACGCGTTCGGGACGGTCGGCTCTCGGTCGAGGCTCGCCGCGCCGAGACCGAGCTCACGCAGGAGCAAGCGGAGCGTCTGTTCCGCCCCCGCGCGCCGGGGACCGGCTCCGGGAGCAAGATCGGGCTGTTCGTGGCGCTCGGCGTGGCCGAGGCCCAGGGGGGCGGCGTGTCGGCCCGCGTCGTGGACGGCACGCTCACCTTCACGCTCGACCTTCCCGTTCCATCAGAGCCGGCATCCTGACGAGCGCGCCCGCGGCCGCGCGGCGTCGCAAAGGGCCGGAAAAGGCCCCTTGCTAGACTCGCCGCACCATGGACCCGACCGAGGCCGCGCGCATCCTCGAGCAGGAGCTCGAGCGTGGACGCGCGCTGATCGACTCGGCGCGGACGGTCGAGGAGCTCGACGAGGCGAAGACCGCGGTCCTGGGGCGCAAGGCACCGATCTCGAGCGTGCAGAGCTCGCTGGGGTCGCTGCCCACCGACGCCCGCCGCGACCTCGGCCGGCGGACCAACGAGACCTTCGCGGAGCTGCGGTCCGAACTCGACACGCGCCGCGCCGAGCTCGAGGAGGGCGCCGAGGACGAGCTGCTCCGGGCCGACGCGGTCGACGTCACACTGCCCGGCCGGCGCCCGCGTCCGGGCTCGCTGCACCCACTCAGCCTCGTGCAGGACCGGATCGTCGAGATCTTCACGCGGATGGGGTACCGGGTGGCCGTGGGACCCGAGATCGAGGACGAGTGGCACAACTTCGAGGCTCTCAACATCCCCCCCGACCATCCCGCGAGGACGATGAAGGACTCCCTGTACGTCGACGCGGACGGGCTCCTGCTCCGCACCGAAACAAGCTCGGTCCAGATCCGGACGATGGAGTCGCAGGAGCCTCCGATCTCCGTCATCGTGCCGGGACGCACCTACCGGCGCGAGGCCGTCGACGCGACGCACCTGTCGGTCTTCCATCAGGTCGAGGGGCTCGTGGTCGATGAGGGGATCTCGTTCGCCGACCTCCGCGGCACGCTGGAGGCCTTCGCACGCGAGATGTTCGGCGAGGACGTGCGGGTGCGGCTGACGCCCGACTACTTCCCGTTCGTCGAGCCCGGTTGCCAGGCGGCCGTGTCGTGCTTCGTCTGCGGCGGCGTCGGATGCCGCGTCTGCGGGAACGGGTGGCTCGAGCTGCTCGGCGCCGGCATGGTCCACCCGAAGGTGCTGGAGAACTGCGGGATCGACTCCGAGCGGTACACGGGGTTCGCGTTCGGCATGGGGATCGAGCGCGTCGCGATGGTCAGGTACGGCGTCAACGACATGCGGCTGTTCGTCGAGGGTGACGTTCGGTTCCTCGAACGGTTCGAGGGCGCGGCGTGAGGGTCGTCCTGTCCTGGCTCCGCGAGATGTGTCCGACCGAACGGTCCGCCGAGGACCTGGCCGAGCTGCTGACCGCCAAGGGCGCCGAGGTCGAGGCGATCGAGTACCCGTGGGAGCGGGTCTCCGGTGTCGTGGTCGCCCGGGTCCTCGAGGTCCGCGACCACCCGAACAGCGACACCCTGTGTCTCGCCCGTGTGCAGACCGGTTCGGGCGAGCTCGAGGTGGTCGTCGGCGTTCGGAACATGGCTCCCGGCGACCTCGTGCCGCTGGCGCCGCCCGGGGCGAGCGTTCTCACGCTCCCCGAACCCCTGGCTGCCCGCGAGATCCGCGGCGTCGTCTCCCACGGCATGCTGTGTGCGCCCGACGAGCTCGGCATCTCGGCGTCGCACGAGGGGATCCTCGTGCTCCCGGGCGACCTGGAGCCGGGCACGGACGTCGCCGAGGCGTTCGGGCTGACCGACGCGGTCCTCGACATCGAGGTCACGCCCAACCGACCCGACTTCCTGTCCGTGCTCGGGATCGCGCGGGAGGTGTCGGCCGCGACGGGGACCCCGCTGTCACCACCTGACACCGACGTGGAGGAGGACGCCGAGCCCGCCGAGGGAGTCGCGACCCTGGAGGTCGCGGATCTCGAACGCTGCCCGCGTTACCTCGCCAGGATCGTTCGCGACGTGCGGCACGTGCCCTCGCCGATCGCCATGCAGGCACGGCTGTTCGCGGCGGGGATGCGTCCGATCTCGGCGGTGGTCGACGCGACCAACTACGCGATGCTCGAGATCGGACAGCCGCTCCACCCGTTCGATCTCGCGCTCCTGAAGGGCCCGGGGATCGTGGTTCGTCGCGCGGTGGCGGGGGAGACGCTCGTGACGCTCGACGGCGTCGAGCGGGAGTTCACCGAGGACGATCTGCTGATCTGCGACGCGGAGCGACCGGTCGGCGTGGCCGGGGTGATGGGTGGCGAGCTCGCCGAGGTCTCCGAGCAGACGAGCGACCTGCTGCTCGAGGCGGCGTGGTTCGAACGCGGGGGCGTCCAACGCACCCGGCGGCGGATCGGCCTGTCGACGGAGGCGTCGGTTCGGTTCGAGCGTGGCGTCGATCCGGAGGCCGCGCCGACGGGCGCCGACCGGGCGTGCCGGTTGATGTCCGAGTGGTGCGGCGCGCGCGTGCTCCGCGGCGTCGTCGAGGTGGGCGGCCCCCCGCCACGGCGCCGGATCGAGCTGCGGGCGCCGCGGGCCTCGGCGCTGATCGGGTACACGGTGAAGAACGTGGACGCCGTGGCGGTGTTCGAGCGACTGGGGATCGGGACGGAGACCGTCGACGAGGACACGATCCTGGTCGAGGTCCCGGGGTACCGGGTCGACCTCGAGCGCGAGGTCGACCTGATCGAGGAGGTCGTGCGTGTGCAGGGGTACGAGCGCGTCGGCTCCACGCTCCCGCCGATCGCGCGGCCGGGCGGGCTGCCCGCCGCGTACGGGTTCCGGACACGTGTCCGAGACGCCCTGCGACGGGCCGGGCTGCGCGAGGTTCGGCAGATCCCGTTCGTCTCCGAGGCCGACCTCCGGATGGTGGGGGACGACGACGCGATACGGGTCACCAACCCGCTCCAGGCGGACGACGGATGGCTTCGGACGCGCCTGACCCCCGGGATGCTGAAGGTCGTCCGGCACAATGCCTATCGCCACGTCCGATCGGTCGCCGTCTTCGAGGTCGACACGGTCTTCCGGATCCGCGAAGGGCGGCCCGACGAACGCCCGAAGGTCGCGTTCGCGCTGAACGGGAACGCCGACCCCGGATGGGCGCGAGACGACCGCCCGTTCGACGTGTTCGACGCGAAGGGCGTCGTCGAGGCCGTGATGGCCGAGCTCGGGATCTCGTGGACCCTCGGGGACCCGATCGGCCGCCCGTTCCACCCCGGCAGGTCCGGGACGATCATGGTCGGCGAGGAGCGGATCGGCGTCCTGGGCGAGATCCATCCGCGCGTCGCCGATCGGCTCGGCCTCACCGGGCGGGTCGCCGTGGCCGAGCTCGAGGTCGAGGCCCTGATGCGCCTCGCGCGCCCATTGTCGGGTGTGGAGGACGTACCGCGCTTCCCGCCGGTCCGCCGCGACCTGGCCTTCACCGTCGACGCGTCGATCCCGGCCGGGCGCGTCCGCTCGGCGCTCGAGGACGCGGCGGGCGAGATCCTCGGCTCGGTGCTCCTGTTCGATGTGTTCGAGGGACCGCCGCTGCCCGAGGGAACGAAGAGTCTCGCCTACTCGGTCGATTTCCGCGCCCCCGACCGGACGTTGACCGATGAGGAGGTCGACGGCGCGGTGGAGGCGATCGTCCAACGGCTGTCGCGCGACGTCGGCGCGCGGCTCCGGTCGGGCTGAAGCCGCCGGGCTCGATCCGGATCGCGACCGGCGTCCCTCGCGGGCGGGGTCTGCGAGCGGCGGGTCGGACCCGCGGTCTAGACTCGGACGATGGAGCGCGACCTGCTGTCGATCGACGACCTCTCGCCGAGGGAGCTCGGCCAGCTGCTCGAGCTCTCCGCCAAGGTCAAGGCCCAGCCGGGCGACTACGCCGATCGCCTCGCCGGGCGTTCGGTCGCGATGATCTTCGAGAAGCCCTCGACCCGTACCCGGGTCTCCTTCGAGATCGCGGTCGCCTCGACCGGAGGCCACCCGGTGCCGCTGTCCTCCGCGGATCTGCAGCTCGGGCGTGGCGAGACGATCGAGGATACCGGGCGGGTCCTGTCGAGGTACGTCCAGGCGATCGTGCTGCGGACCTTCGAGCAGGAACGGCTGGAGGTGCTCGCCTCTGCGGCCTCGATCCCGGTGGTCAACGCCCTGTCCGATTTCGAGCACCCGTGCCAGTGCCTGGCCGACCTGCTGACGATCAAGGAGGTGAAGGGGGAGCTCGCCGGCAAGATCGTCACGTATCTGGGGGACGGCAACAACGTGACGCACTCGTTGCTGTTCGGCGGCGCCAAGGCGGGTATGCACGTACGTGCCGGGACGCCGCCCGGTTTCGAGCCGATCCCGCAGGTCGTGCAGCGTGCATCCGACATCGCCTCGCAGACCGGCGGGAGCGTGACCATCACGCACGACCCGATCGAGGCGTCGCGCCGCGCGGACGTCCTGTACACGGACGTGTGGGCGAGCATGGGGCAGGAGGCCGAGGCCGACGAGCGCGCCCTCGTCTTCCCGGCCTACGCGCTGGACGCCGAGAAGGTGGCCGTGGCCGCCCCGGACGTCACGGTGATGCACTGCCTGCCGGCCCACCGGGGGCAGGAGATCGCCGCCGACGTGATCGACGGGCCGCACTCGGTCGTGTGGGACCAGGCCGAGAACCGGATGCACGCGCAGAAGGCCCTCATGCTGTGGCTCCTCGGTCTGGCCTGAGCCCGATCCGGGAGGACCCGTCGTGGCGCGTCTGAACGATACCGTCGAGGCCGCGCTGATCGAATACGCGGACCTCCTGTCGATCCTGACCGAAGACCCCTACAAGCCGCGCTCGTACGAGAAGGCCGCTCGGGCGGTGGGTGGCTACCCGGACGACCTGGCGACGATGGACCTGAAGGGGATCCTGGGGATCCCGAGCGTGGGCAAGTCGATCGGCGAGAAGATCGACGAGTTCGTCCGGACGGGCTCGTTCGAGGCGCTCGACGAGCTGCGCGCGCAGATCCCGCCGGGGGTGCGCGAGATGACCGCGATCCCGGGACTCGGGCCGAAGAAGGCGATCCTGCTCTACCGCGACCTCGGGATCGCCGACGTCGAGCAGCTCGCCCAGGCGGTGGAGCAGGGCCGGCTCGCCGAGGTCAAGGGGTTCGGCGCCAAGACCGAGGAGAACATCCGCCGAGGCATCGAGCGCATGACCCAGTCGACGGGTCGGGTGCTCGTGTCCGTCGCCATGGACCTCGCAGACCACTTCATCGAGCGGCTGGGTTCTCGTAAGGACGTGCGCCGGATCGAATTCGCGGGCTCGCTCCGGCGGATGGCCGAGACGATCGGCGACCTCGACCTCCTCGTCGCGAGCGACGACCCGGCCGGGGTGATGGAGGCGTTCACGACGATCGGGATGACCGAACGCGTGCTCGCGAGGGGTGAGACGAAGTCGTCGATCCTGACCCGCAAGGGCGTGCAGGTCGACCTCCGCGTCGTCCCGCTCGAGGCGTGGGGCGCGGCGATGATCTACTTCACCGGCTCGAAGGCACACAACATCCGGATCCGCGAGATGGCCGTCCGCAAGGGCCTCAAGCTCAACGAGTACGGCCTGTACCGGGCGAAGTCGGGCAAGCTCATCGTCGCTGAGACCGAAGAGGAGGTCTACGAGAAGCTTTCGCTCCCGTGGATACCGCCGACGCTCCGCGAGGATCGCGGCGAGGTCGAGGCGGCGCTGGAGGGCACGCTCCCCGATGTGCTCGTACGCAGGCAGCTGCGGGGCGACCTGCACACGCACACCAACCTCACGGACGGCCTGGCCTCGCTCGAACAGATGCTGGCGGCGGCCTCCGAGCTGAAGTACGCGTACTACGCGGTGACGGACCACGCGCCGAACCTGTTCATGCAGCGGATGACTGACGACAAGATGCTCGCGCAGCGGAAGCAGCTGCGGGCGCTGCAGAGCTCGTACCCGAAGATGACCCTGCTGCACGGCACCGAGCTCAACATCGACGCCGAGGGCAACGTGGACTGGGACGGCGACTTCCTCGAGGGGTTCGATGTCTGCGTCGCGTCGGTGCACTCGCTCTTCAACCAGCCGAAGGACGAGATGACCCGAAGGATCGTGCGGGCGATGGAGAACCCCAACGTCCACGTGATCGGCCACCCGACCGGCCGGATGATCAACAAGCGCCAGCCGGTCGAGGTGGACCTCGACGAGGTGTTCAAGGCCGCGGCGCGCACGGGGACGGCGCTCGAGGTCAACGGCTACCCGGACCGGCTCGATCTGCGGGACGAGCACATCCTGTGGGCGCGGCGCCACGGCGTGAAGTTCTCGGTCGACACCGACTCACATGCCACGACGCACCTCGAACACATGCGGTACGGCGTTGCGACCGCGCAGCGCGGGTGGCTCACCGAGCGGGATGTGATCAATGCCTGGCCGCTCTCGAAGCTCAGGGCGTTCCTGCGGAAGGGCCGGTGAGACGTACGCCGGGCGGCGCGGCGGGGTTCGGCCGCCGGCTGCCGCGCTCGTTCTTCGCACGACCGTCGACCGTCGTCGCCCCCGAGCTGCTCGGCCGCGTCCTGGTGAGGATCCGGCCCGACGGCACGCGGCTCGCCGGCCGGCTCGTCGAGGTCGAGGCGTACGAGCAGGGCGACCCGGCGAGCCACTCGTTCCGCGGTCGTCCCACGCCCAGGACCGAGGTGATGTTCGGCCCCCCGGGGCGGCTGTACGTGTACTTCACCTACGGGCAGCATTTCTGCTCGAACGTGGTGACCGGCCTCGAGGGGTACGGGAGCGCGGTCCTGCTCCGGGCCGCCGAACCGCTCGACGGGTTCGAGGCGATGGCGGCGAACCGAGGGACCGACGCGGTCCGGCTCCTGTGTTCGGGCCCGGCGCGGCTGACCCGAGCGCTCGAGATCGATCGCGCGGACAACGGGACGGACCTGGTGAAGGATCCCTCGTTGTTCCTGCTCGCCGGCTCGCCGGTCGGCCCGCGCGCGACCGGCCGGAGCACCAGGGTGGGCGTCAACGTCGGGGTCGAACACCTGTGGCGCTTCTTCGAACGCGGGAACGCGTTCGTCTCGCCGGGCAAGCCGTCCGTCCCCGGTGTCGACGGGGCGGAGCGAAGGGCTACGGGTTCACGAAGATCGTGATGGTCGACCCCCGCTCCCGCTGCGCGCCGGCGTCCGGCGACTGCGACCACACGACGCCCGGCCGGTCGTCGCACGAGGGGTCGTCCGGGTCGCACCCCCCTGTGGCGGACACCGACGCGACGAACCCGGCCTGCCGGATCGCCGCCTCCGCCGCGCCACGCTGCATGCCGACCACGTTCGGCGCCGGAGCGAGGTCCGGTGCGGGGGCCGGTTCGGTCGCGCCCCTGGCCAGTGTGATCGTGACCGTCCCGGTCAGGATCAGCCGCGATCCGCCCCCCGGATCCTGCGCGATCACGGTGCCCGGCTGCCTGTCCGATCGCACGAGCACCGTCGCGACCATGAACCCGGCGTTGTGGAGCGCCGAGATCGCTTCCTGGCGCTCGAGGCCGATCACCGACGGCACCACCGGCAACTGGTACGAGGACGGCTCCGAGCACACCTCGAGCGTCGGCTCGGCGCCGGAGGGGAATCGGAGCACGTCGATGTCCCCGGGCGGCGTGTACGGGTTCGCGAGACACCCCTGGGTGATGTCGACCCGCAGCGTCACGAAGTGGACGTTCGGCGACGTGCCGAACTCCTTCACGGGCACCCCCCGGGTCGCCGCGAGCATGAACGCATGCCAGATCGAGGCCGGCCACGTCCCCCCGTAGACGGTCGAGATCCGCACGTTGCCGCAGCACATCGGGATCTGCCCCTGCGGGAACCCCACCCACACCGCGGTGACCATCTGGGGGACCGCGCCGACGAACCACGCGTCGCTCGCGTTCTGCGCGGTCCCGGTCTTGCCGAACTGCGGCCGCCCGATGTTCGCGCCCACGCCCGTGCCCGAGCTGACCACGCCCTTGAGGATGTCGACGGCCTCGGCCGCGATGGCGGGTTCCACCGCCTGCTTGGCCCGCGAGGGAGCCTGGTAGATCACGTCCCCGTCGGACGAGGTCACCGAGATCACGGGTGTCGGTTGCACGTGCCGGCCGAGGTTCGCGAGCGTGCCGAACGCGGAGGCCATCTCGAGCGTGCTCACCTCGTTCACGCCCAGGACGGCGGCGGGCACGGCCGCCAGCGGGCCGTTCGGCTCGGTGGTGCGGGGGCAGCAACGGATGCCCATGCGCACCGCGGCCTCGACGAGCGCGGCGGCGCCCGCGTAGGGATCGCCGTCCCCGATCACCGAGAGCAGGTTCGCGTACGCCACGTTGACCGAGTTCACGGTGGCGCTCTCCAGCGAGATCGTCCCGTAGCCGCTGCCCTCGGCGTTGTGAGGGTCCCAGTACGAGCCGTCCTGCAGCAGGATGTGCGCGGTGGAGCCGTTGAGCGGCTGCGTCCTCGGGACCCCGTGTTCGAGGGCCGCGACGAGCGCGAACGGCTTGAACGCCGACCCGGCCTGGCGACCGGTGACGCCGCCGGTCGCGAGGTTGATCCGGGCGAAGTCGTCGTCCTCGTTCCAGTAGTCGCGACCGCCGACCATCGCCCGCACGTACCCGGTCCTGGGATCGATCGCCGTCAGGGCCCCGAAGGGATCGGCCGGTTCGGTGAGCACCGACCCGATCGCCCGCTCGGCGGCGCGCTGCAGGCGCAGGTCGACCGTGGTGACGATCCTCAGGCCGCCCTCGAACAGGAGGTCGTAGCGATCCTGGGGTGTCTCGCCGAACCGGGGGTTCGAGAGGAACCACTCCTTCACGTAGTCGACGAACCACGGCGCCGGGTAGTGCGTCGCGTCCTCCGGGGTGAGGTCGAGGGCGATCGGCGAGCCTCTCGCCTTCTCGAACTCCGCCTCGTCGATCATGCCGAGGCTGCGCATCAGCGTGAGCACGTGGTTGCGGCGACGCTCGGACCGTCCCGGATGACGGACGGGGTCGTAGTCGACCGGCGCGGCGATCAGGCCGGCGAGCGTCGCCGCCTGCGACAGGGTGAGCTCGAGCGGCTGGACGCCGAAGTAGGTCTCGGACGCGGCCAGGATCCCGTATGCGCCGTTGCCGAAGTACACGGTGTTGAGGTACCGGGTCAGGATCCGGTCCTTGCTCATCCGCTGCTCGAGCTGCCACGCGAGGTACGCCTCGCGGATCTTGCGCCCGACCGTCTGCTCGTCACCGACGTAGAGCTTCTTCACGAGCTGCTGGGTGATCGTCGAGCCGCCCTCGACGACCTCGCCGGTGGTGGCGTCGACGTACGCGGCCCGAAGCAGCGCCCGCACGTCCAGCCCCGCGTGGTCGTAGAAGCGTTGATCCTCGATGGCGATCACCGCGTCGCGCACGACGTCGGGGATCTTCCGGGAACGGACGACCACGCGGTTCTCGCCCGCGTGAAGGGCCGTGATCAACTTCCCGTCCGCCGAGTAGATGAAGGAGGTCTCCGGGAGAGCGGCCGCGCTCTCGCGCGCCTCGTGCAGGGAGGGGAGGTCGCACGCGGATGCTGCGAGGGCGAACACGAACGCGCCGACCACGAGGGTCCGCGAGCGAGGGGCCATGCTCCCACCATCTTGCCACGGGTGGAACGTGCCCACTGCTAGCCTTCGCGCCATGGGACCGAAAGACCTTCCGACCCTGCTCGCCGGTTCCGCCGAGGTCGTGCCGGCGGAGGAGCTCGAGCACAAGCTGAGCCTGGGGCGGCCGCTGCGAGTCAAGCTCGGACTGGATCCGACCGCGCCGGTCGTCACGCTCGGATGGGCCGTGGTGCTCCACAAGCTGCGGCAGTTCCAGGACGCGGGGCACACGGCGGTCCTGATCGTGGGTGACTTCACGGCGCAGGTCGGCGACCCCTCCGGAAAGACCGAGACACGGCCGCGCCTGTCCGAGGAGGAGGTGCGCGGCTACGCCGAGCGGCTGCTCGATCAGTTCTGGAAGATCCTCGATCCCGAGCGGACCGAGGTCCGGTACAACGCCGAGTGGCTCGGGCCGATGGGCATGGAGGCGATCCTGCGACTCACGGCCTCGACCACCGTCGCGCGGATGCTCGAGCGCGACGACTTCGCGAAGCGCTACGCGCAGGGCAAGCCGATCTCGATCATGGAGTTCCTGTACCCGTTGCTCCAGGGGATGGACTCGGTCGCGGTCGAGGCGGATGTCGAGCTCGGCGGCAGGGACCAGACGTTCAACCTGCTCGTCGGCCGGGACCTGCAGCGTGCGTACGGGCAGGAACCGCAGGTGGCGCTCACCACGCCGTTGCTCGTCGGCACCGACGGCGTGCAGAAGATGAGTCAGTCCCTCGGCAACTACATCGGGATCACCGACCCACCGGACGACATGTTCGGCAAGCTCGTTCGGGTGCCCGACGAGCTGATCCCCACGTACCGGCTCCTCGCGCTCGACTTCTTCCGCGACCCCACGGAGGCCGAGCGGGTGGACAAGGGCCTGGCCGATGGATCGCTCGACGCGTGGAGCGAGAAACGCCGGCTCGCCCGCGGGGTCGTCGACCTGTACCACGGACAGGGGAGGGGAGCCGCCGCCGAGGAGGGGTTCGACCGCGTCCATCGCGAGCACGAGCTGCCGGATCAGATCCCCGACGTCGAAATACCTCCCGAGTTGATCGTCGAGGGGAACGTGTACCTGCCCAAGCTCATGAACGTTCTGGGCCTGGCGGACTCGAACTCGCACGCTCGGAGGCTGATCGAGCAGGGTGGGGTACGCCTGGACGGGAAGCCGGTGAGCGGCGAAGCGCTCGAGCTCCCCGTCGTCGAGCTCCGCGACCGCGTCCTCCAGGTAGGTCGCCGAGGGTTCGTGCGGCTCGTGTAGGCCGAGGGGCGGGCCCGTGCGCCCGCCCCTCGTTCACGTCGAGGCCCCGCTGCTACGCCTCGTCCGTCAGGTTCGACCAGAGCGCCGCCTGGCCGATGAGCGGCCACTCGCGTTCGGCGTCGCCGCGCGAGAAGGGGTTGGTCGCGAGGCCCAGGTACCTGCCGTTCGCGAGCGTCGTCCCATGGATCACGATCGGGGCCCCGGGTGTCCCCGTCGAGGTCACCGAATCGCGGCTCCGCCACAGACCAGCCACGAACAGTGGCGTCGGTCCCGTCGGACCCTGGCTCGCCCCGGGCACGTATCGCCCGTCGATCGTCGCCCCGGTGGGGGTGCTGGAGAAGTACGTGATGTTCGACGGCAGATACAGGAAGTCCTCCGCCGGGAACCCGCCGGTGATCGGGCTCGACGCACCGCCAACGTTGGACCATCGCGCGATGCCGCCGCCGGCGTCCGCGCTGGCCTGCGTGATCGCATCGACGAGGCCGGCTCCGACCATGAAGGCGAAGTTGTTCGCGTTCTGGCTGGTGCCGATGTACCCGCCGCCTCCAGCGAAGAAGGCGCTCAGTCGATCGCGCGCCGTGGTGTTCGTGGACGTCGGCCAGTTCTGGCCCGCGTTGTAGATGACGTCCAGGTCGGCGAGCGGGTCGGTCGGTGCGTTCTGCAACGAGCCGGCCCCGTTGACCGTCGACACGTACCGCGCATCGGAGCCGAAGATCTGCCGCAGGCCCCAGAACGTCTCCGCGGAGGTCCCGGTCAGGGACGCGGGGGTGGCGCTGTTGACCAGGACCGCCACCTTCGGCGCCTCGTCCAGTTGCGTCGTCTGGGCCGGCTTGTCCGCGTTCGACACGCGCTCGAAGTACACGCCGGCGGATAGCCCCGCACTCGCCAGGGCTGTGGCGTTCGCGGGCGTGTTGGCGAACAGGAGGGAGCCGGCCGGCATGGAACCCGCCGACTCGCTCTCGAACGACGCCTCGGCGACCTCGCCGTCCACGCCCGCCCGGAGCAGGTCCAGGACCGCGCGAACCTCGTTGGCGCCACGCAGCGTGATCGCGTACCAGGCGGCCGGCCCCCCGCCTCGGAGCCCACCGAGCATCGGGTTCACGCCGGTGACCGGCTCCACCTTCGGCGCGAAGGTGGCCGTGGTCGGCACCTCGATCGTGTCGGCTCCCCAGAGCTGACCGTGGCTCCAGGCGCCGGGAGGCGCGTACAGCTGCGTGATGCGGTCGGAAACGTCCTGCCCGGCCGCCAATGCCGTGTACGCGAGGCCTCGGAGCGGCTGGTCCATGAAGACCACGTACGAGTGCTTGGCGATCCACCGTCCCTGATAGACGTAGTCCTTGGTCGTCCGGTCGAGCTGGATGGCGTTGTCGAGCAGCCACTGCGCCAATCGGTTCGACTCGGCCTGACTGCGTTGACCGTCGTCGAAGGCCAGCTGGTGCCCGCCGGGGGTCCCTCCGTACGGGATCACGAACGCCTGCGGGTACGGCACCATCCAGTTGTGCTGGTCCTCGGTGAACCCTTGGGCCCCCACCAGCGGGTCTTGGCAGCAGTTGGGCCGCGGCGCGCTCTCCACCCCACGGCGAAAGATCTCCAGCTGATCGTGCAGCATCGCGCTGCGGTTCTGTGTCCAGAACGCCGCGGAGGACCAGAACCCGACGTATTGGGCGCGCTTGGAACCGAAGCGCCCGTTGCAGCCCGGGTCGACGTTGATGTTGCTGCACATCTCGAGCGTGGAGCTGTCGACCCCGTAGAAGGCCATGTAGGTCTGGGTGTAGAAGGGACCCCAGTCGTCCCATCCCTCCGCGTACGCCGGTCCGACCGGTGGCGGCGAGTCCTCGGCGTCCGCGTTCCACTGGTTCACCGGCCGCGTGATCCCCATCCCGACATCGGCCAGCGCATCCTCGTTCACGTCGAGCCGCCGCTGGTTCCAGCCCACGAACAGGTCGTAGTCGATGCCTGGGTTGTGCGGCTTGGTGAGGCCGTCGATCAGGGTGGGATTCACGTACCCGTGCATGGCCAGACCCACCGGGGCCAGCCACTCCTGCTGCAGGGCGACGTTGGCGCGGATCTCGGGCTGGGACTGCACCAGGAGGTCGCGGTTCATGTCGAATCCGTTCCCGTTCTGGCGCTGGCCCAGGAACCGTCCGTCCGGGTTCTGGATCGGGATCGAGATCAGGATCGCGTGGTCGAGGAAGTTGTCGACCTCGTCGTTGGTGCCGTAGGGCAACGTGACCAGGTCTCGCACGACCTGCATCATCGCGTCGGTGCCCTCTTCCTCGTTCCCGTGGATGTTGGCCTCGATGAAGACCGGGATCTTCACGTCGTCGCCGAAGGACTCGAGCAAGGCCTGCGCGCCCGCCGGATCGCTGAACATCAGGTCGCGGACCTGGAGCCAGCGGTCGTAGTCGCGCTGCTGTTCGGGTGTCTCCAGCGCGTTGACGACGACCCCGTAGAGCTCGCGACCGGCGTCGGAGGATCCGATCACCGAGTAGGTCATACGCGGAGGCACGTCCGCGTCGGCGGCCTCCTGGTCGAACCGATCCAGGGTGCACGCGATCGCCTCGAACGGGATCAGCGCGAGCGGCGCTCCCTGCTGGTTGGCGATGCTGGATCCGGGCGCGGGGTCGGCGCACCAGGACTCTCCGTAGGTCGGCCCGAGACCCGCCGAGATGGGGTTCCCGTCCCACGGGGGAGCGAGCTGTGCGCTCGCCGGCGTCGAGAACGCGATCGCCGGCAACGAGAGCGCCAGCGCCGCGACGAGCGACACCCGGGCCCTCGAGTACCTCCTGAGCGGTGACTGCAAGGAGAACACCTCCTGTCGACGTGGTCGGTCAGCCGCCGTCCGGGAACCGGGGAGGTGGCCGAGGGGTCCCCGGCCGGCTCGACGCCGTGCGCAACGACGACGCCCTCGGGACCGGCGCGGCGCGACGAGCCGCACACCCCATCGAAGCCTCCCTCGCCGACGTTCGAACACACGTCGTCGGACATCTCATGTGGGGACGCGCCGGGCGGCGTCACGGCGCCGAGCACGTGGCTGCCCGGGGGCCGCCCCCTGTTGCTTCGAACCTATACCGGCGCTCGTCGGCCCCGCCAGGTCGTGGACATGCGGATCCCTGGTATCGTCGTGCCTGGCGAGAGGCATCCGCGGCCGGGTGACGGCCTCGGTTGACGCCTCACGCGTACGTGCCTACCATGATGGGTCGCGCGACCCCATCTTTGGAGTCCCTTCCTTCGGGTCGGCGCTCGCACCTTGAGAACTGAACAGTGT
>CBRGMI010000019.1:0-16645 GCA_967797495.1 uncultured bacterium | reverse complement strand
ATCGTCACGAGGCCGCTCCCGAGGACGTTGAGGAAGCGCGCGAGGAGGGTCAGCACCTCGTTGCGGATGTCGTCCATCCAGTGGAACACAGAGAGGTCGAACTCGCCGACGAACGGGAGCGTCGTCGTGGGGGCGAGCCCGGGGGGATGTCGTCCCACCGCGGCGAAGACGAACACCATCGCGCCGAGCAGGACGACCGACCAGCCGATCGCTCGGCGGTGGTTCGAGAGCACGCTAGTCGCCGCTCACGCAGGGGGGCGCTCCCGCCCCGCACAGCGTCAGCCCGAGCTCCTCTTGGACCTGACGAACCAGCACGGTCCGCAGGCCGAACGTGACCGCCTCGTCGGCCTCGAGGGCGAGGGTCGGCTCGGCGTCGGGACCGAACCGATAGCGGTAGGTCACGCAGCCGCCGGGGAAGATGAAGTACTTGTTCGCCGAGAACGGGTGCAGGTCGAACTCGTCGAGGTAGACGCGGACGCCGCCCTCGCTGGTGGAGTTCGTGACGTCGACGGCCCCGGTGATCCGGCACGAGGCGGTGAGCGAAACCTCGACGGCGTGCAGGCCGCCGCGGTCCGAGTCGAGCCAGAACCGCGCCAGCGCGTTGCTTACGTCCGAGCCGCCGTACGTCCATCCGGCCGGCAGGGCCTCGATGCAGGGGATGAGGGTGGCGCTCGGGACGGACTGTGCCATCAGCACGAAGAGCTCGCCCTCCTCGATCGGGCAGTCGGCCTCCGTGGCGTCGCCCGCTCGAGCGCTGCACGACGCGAGGGTCGACAGGACGATCGCGGCACTCGCGACCTTGCTGGCGAGCCCCCGCCGCCTCATGCGAACGCGTTCCAGTTGCTGAGGACCAGGCCCATCGCGAAGAAGGCCGCGAACAGCACCCCGATCGTGAGCAGGACGCGCCGCAGGCTCCAGCGCTGGATCGAGACCTGCTCGCGCTCGGGGGCCATCCGGCGGAACTCGGCGAGGAGGTCTCGGCCGTCCTGCTTGAGGTTGTTGCGCAGCTGGGTCGGGCTGGCGACGCCGCGCGCGGCGGCGAACGCCTCGGCGATCTCGTCCTCGGAGAAGTAGGTGAGCGCGTGCGCATAGACACGCTCGGCGTCGCTGCGCAGGGCGAGGACGAGCATCATGTTGGCGAGGTCGACCGCCTGCCGCCACGGCGAAGGCCGGACCTGGACGAAGAACACGTCGATCACCTTCAGCTCGCCGTCGCGCACCATGAGGTTCGCCGGCTTGACGTCGCGGTGCGCGAGTCCCTCGTCCCACATCTTCCGCACCAGGCCGAGCCCCTGGTCGATCACGCCGTCGTCGATGTCGGCGTCGCCGATCTCGACCGCGCCCTCGAAGAACTCCATCACGATCATGTACTCGCGCTCGGGGGTGATCTCGACGATCCCGTACGGCCGGGGCACGGGGATACCGAGGTCGTGCAGCAGGCGGAGCGTGTAGTCCTCGTACTCCACGAACCGGCGCACAGACTGGAACGGCTTCTCGTCCTCGAGAGCGCCGTACAGGATCGTCCGGCCGAGCTTGTACCAGCGGTCGGCCCGCACGTGACTCTTCGCGTAGAGCTTGGCGAAGACGTAGCGCTCGGGCTCGTCGTCCGTCGCCTCGATCTTGATCCGCAGCGGCGTCGAGCCGCCGGATGCCTCGAGGCCCACGGGCTTGACGTCCATGACCGACAGCCCGAGCTGATCGCGGATCGCCGCGACGATCGCCTCGCCGCGCCGGCCACCGACATCCAGGTGCGCCGCCTTCCCACGTTGGTAGGACACGGGGAACAGATCGTTGGGCGCGAACAGGCGGAAGCTCGCGACGCCGACCGCCACGCCGAACACGGCCCCCATCACGACATCCGTGGCGTGGTCCACGCCGAGGTAAACCCGCGCGAAGCCCAGGATCACGAGGACGATCCCGATCACCCACTTCGCGATCGAACGAGGCTTGCCCGCCACGATCAGCGCGTACATGGCGCCGACGGCCGACACCGCTACGCCGGCCATCGGCCGCGACGGCATCGAGTAACCCTGCCACCCCGTGAGGATCGGGATCCCCAGCGGCCGCGGTCGTGCGATGATCGACGAGGCGTTGTAGGCCACGATCTCGGTGACGATGACGGCGCCGAGGAACACGAACAGGTGACGCCATCGACGGAACACGATCAGCGCGAGGAACACGCTCCACCGGATCACGCGGATCGTCCAGCTTGACGTCAGGCCGTTGACGACGAGCATCACCCGGGTGAGCGCAGGGGTCCGTAGATCCGTCACCCACAGCTGCCTCGTGTGGTCCCAGCGCTCGAAGACGCTCTCGAGCGACGGGAACACGAGGAACGCGGTGATGACGAGGACGAAGTACAGGACCAGGAGCAGAAAGATCTTCCCGGAGCGGCCGAGCTCGTGAGGGAGCGCGGGCGGCTCGCCCGATGGACGACGACGTGGTTCGGGGTGGCCGCGGTCCCTGGGCCTACCTCGCTCGATCCCTTCGGTCCTCTCCATCGTCGTCCGGCGACTCTACTGCAGCCCGGGCTCGAGACCGTTCGACGCGAGCCAGCGCGACGCGATCTGCTCGGGGGACGCACCGCGCGCGACCTCCGCGTTCAGCGTTCGGAGCTCGCTGGTGGACAGGAGCGCCGAGACCGCGTTCACGGTGTCGGCCAGCGACGGTCCGAACCGGTCGAGCACGCCGGTCCTGACGACCGGCGTGACGTTCTCGGCGGGCTGGAGGCGCAGGTCGTCCTCGAGCAGGACGAAATCGTTCAGGTCGATCGCGGCGTCGCTCGTGAACAGCAACGCCACGTCCACCGTCCCCTCCGCCAGGGCCGAGACCGTACGCGGACCGCCCGCGTCGAGGTTGCTGAAGACCTGTCCGAACGTGATCCCGTACGACCGCTCCAGACCGGGAAGGCAGAAGGGTCGCCGGGTGCATTCGGGCGGTCCACCGAAGACCAGCTCGCGGGAGACCGTCGCGAGGTCGCTGAGCGTGCGGAGGCCGTACCGCTGCGCGGTCTCAGCCGTCACCGCGAACCCGTTCTGATCCTCGGCGGGTGACGCATCGAGCGCGGTCACGTCGAGCGTTCCCAGCCGTTCGGCGAACCGCTGGTGGGTGATCTCGTGATCCGGCGAGGTCGATCCGTCCCCCGCCAGGAACTGGAGCCCGCTGCCGGCGTACTCGGGGACGAACTCCACGAGACCCTGCAGCAGCGCGGGCATCACCAGCTCGCGCGGCCCGAGCGAGGGCTCGCGCTCGACGCGGATGCCGGCGCCCTCCAGCGCCTGCGCGTAGATCTCGGCCAGCAGGACGCTCTCGGGGAAATCGAACGACGCCACGGTGATCGCGTCGTCGCCGCGAGCGTCCTCCGCGGGCGCGCTCGGCCCGACGCACGCCGTGAGCGCGAAGGCGAGCGACGCCGCGACTACGGACGACCGGCCGGGAGCCATGACGGGCCAAGCCTAGGACAAGCTCGACACGCCCCACGTGGGATGATGCCTCGTCCGGAGGGACGCGATGGCGACCGAGACCGAGGGCAAGGGCGGGGCCAGGCACGGATCCAAGCACGGTGGGCATCGCGACGCGGAGGATCGCGCGAGCAAGCTGTCGAAGAAGGCCTACGAGAAGGAGCTCCGGCGCCTCCAGGTAGAGCTCGTGAAGATGGAGGACTGGGTCTCGGGCGCGGGGGCCCGGATCGTGATCATCTTCGAGGGGCGGGACGCGGCCGGCAAGGGGGGCACGATCAAGCGGATCACGCAGTACACGAACCCGCGCGTGACCCGCATCGCGGCGCTCCCCAAGCCCACCGAGCGTGAACGCACCCAGTGGTATTTCCAGCGCTACATCGCGAACCTGCCCTCGGCCGGCGAGATCGTGCTGTTCGACCGCAGCTGGTACAACCGCGCCGGCGTCGAGAAGGTCCTGGGGTTCTGCACGCCGGACGAGCACCGACGGTTCCTGCGGCAGGTCCCGATCTTCGAGCGGCTCCTCGTCGAGGACGGCATCGTCCTGCTGAAGTACTGGTTCTCGGTCTCCGACGAGGAGCAGGAGCGCCGGTTCCGGTCGAGGATCGACGACCCGATGCGCCGCTGGAAACTCTCGGAGACGGACCTGCTCTCGCGCTCGCATTGGGTCGACTTCTCACGCGCGAAGGACGAGATGTTCGTGCACACGGACATCTCGGAGGCGCCCTGGTACGTCGTAGAGGCCGACGACAAGCCGCGGGCGCGGCTGAACTGCATCGCGCACCTGCTCTCGGTGATCCCGTACGAGGAGCGCGGTGTGGACCAGATCAAGATCCCGCCGCGTCAGAGCGACGAGGGCTACCTGCGACCCCCGCGCGACACCTACACGTACGTGCCGGATCACGCACGCTCGCTCATCGGCTAGGCCCGTTCGGACGTCCGTTACCCTCGGTGCGATGGAGCGACTCCACGGGCTCGACGCCCTCCCGCTGGACCGGGATCGCGCGGTCGTCACGGTCGGCTTCTTCGACGGGGTCCACCTCGGTCACCGCGCGGTCCTCGGTCGCACGGTCGAGGCCGCTGGCGACCGAGGGCTCCCTTCGGTCGCCGTCACCTTCGATCGCCATCCGCGCGAGGTGCTCACGCCCGGCCAGGAGCCTCGCCTGCTGACGACGGTGGACCGGAAGGCCGCGCTGATCCAGGAGACCGGGGTCGACACGCTCCTGGTGCTCGAGTTCACCGCGGCGTTCAGCCGGTGGACGGCCGAGCGGTTCGTGTCGGACGTGCTCGTGGGCGGGCTCCATGCCCGCCACTGCGTGATGGGCGCGAACTTCACGTTCGGTCACAAGGCCGCCGGGAACGTCGAGCTGCTGATCGAGCGCGGACCGCCCCTCGGGTTCACCGCGGAGCGCGTCGAGCTCCTTGAGGTCGACGGGCGCCGGGTGTCGTCGTCCTCGATCCGCGACGCGCTGTCCCGGGGCGACCTCGAGTGGCCCCGCGTGGCGCTCGGACGTCGGTTCGTCCTCGACGGCACCGTCGTGAGCGGCTCGGGCCGGGGCCACGGTCTCGGCTTCCCGACCGCAAACTTACGGACCGGGCCCCGCCTGCTGCTGCCGGGCCGCGGGATCTACGCGGGCAGGGCGGTCGTGGAGGGCGTGGGCTACGTCGCGGCGATCAGCGTCGGGACCAACCCGACGTTCGGGAGCGAACCCCTGCACGTGGAGGCGTACCTGCTGGACTTCGACGGCGACCTGATGGGGAGCCAGATCGCGGTCGAGTTCTGGGCGTACCTGCGCGACGAGGAGCGGTTCGACACGCCCGAACAACTGTCGGCCGCCATCGGGGAGGACGTCCGGCGGACCCGCGACCTCGTTCGGGACACGTGAGCGGCTCGGCGTGAGCCGTTGACCAGCGCAGACGGGCCAGGCGCGCCCGAGCGTCTGGTAGCCTGGTCGAGAACGATGACGCTCACCAAGACCCTGAAGTCCCAGATCATCACGGAGCACCGGCGTTCCGATGCGGACACCGGTTCGACCGAGGTGCAGATCGCCGTGCTCAGCAGGCGGATCGCCGACCTCACTCAGCACCTGAAGTCCCACGCCAAGGACCATGCGTCCCGGCGCGGCCTCCTGATGCTCGTGGGCCGGCGGCGGCGTCTCCTCGAGTACCTGCGACGAGAGGACATCGAGCGGTATCGACAGATCGTGGCGAAGCTCGGACTTCGTCGATAGACCCGGAGGCGCCCCGGTGGGGCGCCTTCTCCGTAGGAGGGATGCGAACGGATCACTGATCGGAACCGGAGGCGGGCTTCCCCGCGGTCGGTTCTCAGTAGCGAGCCTCCGATCACCAGGATCGGCGGTTCACCACTGACAACCGGCCCGACCCGACCTCCCAGCCGCGCGGCGCGACCGCGCCGCGCATCGAGCCAAGTAAACGAGGAGGCATCGGCCCATGGCCATCACCCTTTCCCGAGAGTTCGGGAACAGCACGTTGACGTTCGAATCGGGCAAGCTCGCCCTGCAGGCGGGCGGTTCGTGCGTCGTGACGTACGGCGAGACGCAGGTCCTCGCCACCTGCACCACCGCGCAGCCCCGCGAGGGGATCGACTTCTTCCCGCTCACGATCGACGTCGAGGAGCGCATGTACGCCGCCGGCAAGATCCCCGGCGGGTTCTTCCGCCGCGAGGGTCGCCCGTCCGAGACGGCGATCCTGACGGCGCGTCTCACCGACCGCCCCATGCGGCCGAGCTTCAAGGACGGCTACCGCGACGAGGTCCAGGTCGTGATCACCGTGCTCTCGGTCGACATGGCGCGCCAGTACGACATCCCCGGCATGAACGCGGCGAGCATCGCAACGATGCTGTCGGGGATCCCGTTCGAGGGCCCGGTCGGCTCCGTGCGGCTGGGGCTGATCGGCGGCGAGTGGGTCATCAACCCCACGTTCCAGGACCTGGAGGAGGCCACGTTCGACATCGTGGTGGCCGGCCGCCGCAACGATTCGGGGCAGGTCGACATCCTGATGATCGAGGGCGAGGCGCCCGACAACACGTGGGCGCTCCTGCAAGGGAGCGGCACGATGCCGACCGAGCAGGTCGTCGCCGAGGGCCTGGAGGCGGCCAAGCGCGCGATCGACGAGCTGATCGACATGCAGCTCGAGTTCATCGCAAGGGCCGACGTCAAGCCCAGGCCGTTCGAGCCCAAGCCGCTCTACGACGCGGACACCTGGGCGGCCGCCGAGACGTTCAAGGAGCGCCTCGAGACCGCGATCGTGCCCGACCGTTCGGAGCGCGAGGCCGCGATGGCCGAGATCAAGGACCTCCTGAAGGCGCACCTGCTCGAGACCTGGGGCGCGGAGTCCTACGCCGCGCGCCAGTCCGAGATCTCGCCCGCGTGGAAGGACCTGCAGAAGAAGGTCATGCGGGCACGCGTGGTCGAGCACGGCGTCCGCCTCGACGGCCGCGGCCCCAAGGACATCCGTCCGCTCTCGGCCGAGGTCGGGTTGATCCCGCGCGCGCACGGCTCGAGCCTGTTCAACCGCGGCGACACGCAGGCCCTGAACGTGACCACGCTCGGGATGCTCCGGATGACCCAGATGATCGACACGCTGGACCCCGATGAGAGCAAGCGCTACATCCACCACTACAACTTCCCGCCGTTCTCCACCGGCGAGGTGGGCCGCATCGGTTCGCCGCGCCGTCGCGAGATCGGCCACGGGGCACTCGCCGAGCGGGCGCTCGTGCCGGTGGTCCCGACGGAGGAGGAGTTCCCCTACGCGCTCAGGCTGGTGTCGGACATCCTGAGCTCCAACGGCTCCACGTCGATGGCGAGCGTGTGTGCCTCGACGCTGTCGCTGATGGACGCTGGGGTCCCGATCAAGGCCCCGGTCGCGGGGATCGCGATGGGGATGATCGCGGAGGGGGACACGTTCGTGACCCTCACCGACATCCTCGGCGCCGAGGACGCGCTCGGCGACATGGACTTCAAGGTGGCGGGGACGAGCGAGTTCGTCACGGCGATCCAGCTCGACATGAAGGTCACCGGTCTCCCCGGTGAGGTGCTCGCGGGCGCGCTCGATCAGGCGAAGGAAGCACGGCTCCAGATCCTCGAGGTGCTGCGCGACGCGATCCCGGAGCCCCGGACCGAGGTCAATCCGAAGGCGCCGCGGATCCTCACGATCAAGATCCCGGTGGACAAGATCGGCGAGGTGATCGGTCCCAAGGGCAAGAAGATCAACGAGATCGTCGCCCTGACCGGCGCCGACATCGACATCCAGGATGACGGGACCGTGTTCGTCGGTGCTCGCGAGGCCGGCGGGGCGGACGAGGCGGCTCGCATCATCGACGAGATCGCGAACCCGCGTCCGATCAGCGTCGGCGAGCACTTCACCGGCACCGTGGTCAACACGACCACGTTCGGTGCGTTCGTGAACCTGGTGCCGGGCCGCGACGGCCTGATCCACATCTCCAAGCTCGGCAAGGGAAAGCGGATCGCGAACGTCGAGGACGCGGTCAAGGTCGGCGACACGATCGAGGTCGAGGTCCAGGACATCGACGATCGCGGGAAGATCTCGCTCAAGCCCGTGGGCGAGGAGTGGGCGATCCCCGAGGGGATGGAGCAGGTGGCGCAGGACCGGCCTCCGCGCCGCGATCGCGACCGCGATCGCCGGCCGCGCGACCGCGACCGACGCCCACGCGAGCGCGAACCGCGCGATCCCGCGTAGCCGATGTCGATCGGGCGTACGGAGTTCACCTCCGGCCTGCGCGTCGTCACCGAGCGGATGCCCGGCGTCCGCTCGGTGGCTCTGGGCTTCTGGGTCCTGGCCGGCTCGCGTGACGAGCCGCCGCCGATCTCGGGGTCGAGCCACTTCCTCGAGCACCTGCTGTTCAAGGGGACGAAGACCCGGAGCGCGCGCGACATCGCCGAGGCGTTCGACGCGGTCGGCGGGGAGGTCAACGCGTTCACCGCCAAGGAGTACACGGCGTTCTACGCGCGCGTGCGCGACCGGGACCTGCCGATGGCCGTCGACCACCTCGCGGACATGCTGCAGCACTCGGTGCTGCGGGCGGCCGACCTGGACGCCGAGCGCCAGGTGATCCTCGAGGAGATCAACCAGCACGAGGACGATCCGGGCGATCTCGTGCACGACCTGTTCACCGAGACGCTGTGGCCCGGGCACCCGCTCGGCCGCCCGATCCTCGGCACCAAGCAGAGCATCCAGGCCGCCGGGCGCGACCAGGTGCGGCGCTTCTATCGCAGGCACTACGTCGCCGGCAACGTGGTCGTCGTCGCGGCGGGGAACCTGCGGCACGAGGAGCTGCTCGAACTCGTCGCCGAGTACATGGAGCCGGGCGACGTGCGCGCCGAGGGCCCGAGCGCCTGGAACCTGCGGACCGCCGGCAACGCCCCCAGCCCGTCGGGGCGCTCGCTGGTCAACAAGCGCAAGACCGAGCAGGCCCACATCTGCGTCGGGACCAGCGGTCTGTCGCGGGTCGACCCGGACCGGTTCGCGTTCGGGGTCGTGAACAACGCGCTCGGCGGCGGGATGAGCTCCCGGTTGTTCCAGGAGGTGCGGGAGAAACGCGGGCTCGCGTACAGCGTGTACTCCTACCACGCGATGTACGCGGAGGCGGGGGTGTTCTGCGCCTACGCCGGTACCACGCCCGCGCGCGCGAAGGAGGTCCTCGCGATCATGCGGGCCGAGCTCGAGGACGTGGCCAACAAGGGCCTCGGTCCCGACGAGTTCGAGCGCGCGAAGGGCCACATGAAGGGGTCGCTCGTGTTGTCGCTCGAGGACCCCGGGGGGCGGATGTCGCGGCTGGGGAAGTCGGAGATCGGGCACGGAGAGACCCTGACGGTGAACCAGCTCCTCGGTCGCATCGATGCCGTGACCCCCGAGGACGCGGCGCGCGCCGCCGAGCGGGTACTCTCGCAACCGATGACGGTCACCGTCCTCGGTCCCTTCTCCAACAAGGACGCGATCGCGTGATCCGCGTCGGCGTGATCGGTGCCTGCGGCCGGATGGGGCTGATGGTCTGCCGGGCCCTGGCGGACTCGCACGACTTCGCGCTCGTCGCCGCGATCGATCGCTCGAAGATCGGGCAGAAGATCGGGCAGATGATCGGACACCCCGAGATCGACGCGCCGGTCTCCGACGAGCTCGATCGGCTGCTCGAGGCCAACGCCGAGGTCGCGATCGACTTCACGCACCCGGACGTCGCGATGGACGACATCCGGTGGTGCATCTCGCACGCGGTGCACGCGGTGGTCGGAACGACGGGGATCTCGCTCGAGAACCTCCAGGAGATCGACAAGCTGCTCTCGGACGAGGGTCACGAATCGAACGTGATCGTCGCGTCGAACTTCGCGCTCGGCGCCGTGCTGATGCAGCGCTTCGCCGCGCAGGCGGTCCGCTACCTGCCGGCCGTCGAGATCATCGAGCTCCACCACGACCAGAAGGCGGACGCTCCGTCGGGGACCGCGGTCGCCACGGTCCGTCGGATCCAGGAGGAGCGGGACGGGTCGTGGCGCGGGCCGCTCGCCGAGTCGCTCGAGGGGGTGCGCGGGGGCGACGTCGAGGGGATCCGCGTCCACTCGGTGCGGCTGCCCGGGCTCGTGGCGCACCAGGAGGTCATCTTCGGCGGGCAGGGACAGACGCTCACGATCCGGCACGACTCGACCGATCGGTCCTCGTTCATGCCGGGCGTGCTGATGGCCACCCGGGCCGTGATGGTCCGCCCGGGGCTCACGATCGGGCTCGAGCCGCTGCTCGACCTCCCGCCGCTGCCGTAGCCCGGTGCGACGGGTCGCGTGCGTCTTCGCGCATCCCGACGACGACACGTTCGGCGTGGGCGGCAGCCTCGCGCTCCACGCGCAGGACGAGCTCGAGCTCACCGTGATCCTGGCGACGAGCGGGGACGCCGGCCGCATCGCCGACGCCTCGCTCGCGACCCGCGACGAACTCGGGAAGGTCCGCGAGGCGGAGGACCTCGCGTCCTGGAGAGCGTTGGGGCTGGAGCCCGATGTCCGTTTCCTGCGACACCCCGATGGCGGGCTCGGGCGGTTGCCGCGCCGGGGGCTGGTCGAGCAGCTGCGCTCGATCCTCGAGGAGTTGGCGCCGGAGGTCGTCGTCACGTTTGGACCCGACGGGATCACGGGCCACCCGGACCACGTGGCGATCGGCGCGGCGGCCACCGACGCGTTCGACACGGCGACGGCGGACGTTCCCGGCGCGTTCGTGAGGCTGCTGCACGTCGCGATCGCGGCCCGCGATCTGGACCGGCTGAATCGGGGCCTGCGGGCGCGCGGGCTCGAACCGATCGACTCCACCCAGCCCTTCATGCCTCGGCCGGTGCCCGACCAGGAGATCGGGGTGCGCGTCGACTGCTCCGGCGTACTCGATCGCAAGCTCGAGGCGCTGCGCGCGCACAAGACCCAGTCGGAGCTGGAGGATGTGCCGTTCGACCTGTGGCCCGACCTGCTCGGAACCGAGGCGTTCGTGGTCGCCGTGCCGGGGCGGTCGCCGGGGGACCCCGTGGCCAACGACCTGCTGGCGCTCCCGCCGGACTCGTAAGCTCGGCGGATGGACCGACAGGTGCGCAGGATCACGGTGGACGAGCTCGAGCCGTTCCTCCTGGCCTCCGAGCTCGCGTCCAGCGACGTTCCCGATCGGGACGAGATCGAGCGCGAGCGCTCGATCGCCGAACCCGACCGGAACTTCGCGGCCTTCGACGGGCCGGACATCGTGGGGACGGCCGGCGCGTTCACGATGCCGATCACGGTCCCCGGCGGCGAGCTCGTCGTGGGGTACCCGACCCTGGTCGGCGTGCTCCCCACGCACCGGCGGCGGGGGATCGCGGCGGAGCTGATGCGCGCCTTGCTCGACGACGCGCGGGAGCGCGGCGAGCTGCTCTCGGTGCTGTACGCCTCGGAGGGCGGCATCTACGGCCGGTACGGGTACGGGGTCGGTACGATCGGGCTGACGCTTCGGATCGAGACCGCCCGCTCGGCGTTCGTCCGCGGGTACGCGTCCTCCGGCCAGATCCGGCTGGTCGAACGCGAACGCGCCACCAAGGAGATCCTCGCCGTGCACGAGGCGACGCGCCTCGAACTCCCGGGGATGGTCCACCTGGACGAGCGGCGGCTCGCATACGTCGTCGGTCACGAGCACGGCGCCGGCAAGGAACGGCCGACGTTCTTCGCGCTGCGCGAGGGTCCGTCGGGCGTGGACGGATACGTGATCTACAAGGTCGCGCATGATTGGCCAGAGCACACGCCGAACACCGCGCTGCACGTTCGCGACCTCGTGGCCGCGAACCCGGGAGCGTACGCGGACCTGTGGCGGTTCGTGCTGGACGTGGACCTCGTGACGTACGTCGAGGCGTCGAACCGACCGAGCGACGAACCGCTCCTGTACCTGCTGCGGGAGCCTCGGCGCCTTCGCGCCAGGATGTCCGACAACCTGTGGGTGCGGCTGGTCGACGTCCCCGGCGCCCTGGCCGCCCGGCGGTATGCGGCGGCCGGCCGCGTCGTCCTCGAGGTCGCCGACCGGTTCTGCGCATGGAACGGGGGCCGGTACGTGCTCGAGGCCGCGGAGGATGGCGGCGCCGTCGTGGAGCCGACGAGCGAGGCGGCCGAGATCGCGTGCACGGCGAGCGATCTCGGCGCAACGTACCTGGGCGGAACGACGTTCCGCCAGCTCCACCGCGCCGGCCGGGTCGACGAACGCGCGCAGGGCGCGCTCGGGCGGGCCGACGTCATGTTCGGCTGGGACCCGGCGCCGTGGTCCCCGTACGAGTTCTGACCGGCACGCGATCGCGGCCGAGTCAGCCGACGATCCCGCGGATCACGAGCCAGACGCCGAGCGCGCCCATCGCGACCGCAAGGACGTCGCTCAGGATCCGAAGGAAGCGCTCGCTCACGCGGTGCGCGCCCGCCCCGAGCAGCACCATCGCGGAGTCCATCAGCGACACGCCCACCAACAGCGCGACCACCGTGATGATCGCGAGCCCGCGACCGCCCTCGTCGACGGCGCTCGCGACGACCGCGGTGCCCGTCGTCGCGAGGAACACGTAGACGCCCGGGTTCAGCAGGACGGCGACGATCCCTCGAACGCTGGGGTGCAACCCGCCGCGGGGTTCATCGAGCACCTGCGGGCGACGGCTCTCGCGGATCGCGTCGACCGCGATGAACACGAGGAAGGCGCCCCCGATCACCTTGACGACGCGCAGGAACGTCTCGCCCGGCTCGAGCGAGGACAGCCCCGCCGCGAGCAGCAGCATCATCAGGCCGAACGTCGCGTTCGCGCCGGCCATCGCGCGCAGGCCGCGTCCCGCGCCGCCGCGCGACGCCTCGGAGAACAGGAGCAGCTGCACCGGTCCGGGCGACGCCCCGAGGGCGACGCCCAGGCCGAACGCGGCGAGCGGGATCGAGGAGTCCACCGCGGCTAACGGAGCCGCAGCTCCCCGACCTCGACCGGATCATCGTCGCCGGCCCTGGTGACCAGGACGCCCTCGCACTCGGCGAGCGGCTCGATCTCGGCCGCGCCCAGTCCCAGGACCGCGCGCTCGATCAGCGGCGTGTGCGAGATGGCGAGCCCGCGCTCGCCCTCGGGAACCGCGTCGAGCAGCGCCGCGACCACGCCGGCCATCGCGAGCGGCGACCCGTCGTTGTCCTCCGCGGCCAGACCGGGGACGACGGCGTGGGCGGGGAGCTGCTCGCCGAGACCGCGCAGGAGCCACGCGACGGTCTCTGCTGCCCGCTCGGCGGGGGAGACGAACACGACGGAGTAGCCGCCCGCGAGCGTCGCGCCCACCGACTGTGCCTGCGCCCGGCCCTGCTGCGACAGCCGATCGGCCGCCGGGTCACGCTGCGCGTGGCGTCGCAGTTCGAGCGTCCTCACGTGGGTCTTCCTCCTTCGGCGGGTCATGTAGCATGCCGCGACCCATGAAGCCTACCGGTCGTCTCGTCGCGCTCCTGTGCCTGGCGATCGCGCTCGGGGCCTGCACCGGAGGGGACGGCAGCGGGGAAGGCGGATCGACGGGGTCGACGGGCCCGAGCACGACCACCGAGGTCCCGACCCCCGCCCAGACGTTCACGGGTGCCCCCGGCACCGCGACCTACGAGTACGCCAACGAGGGTCTGCTCGTGACGGTCGACCTCGACGGGAGCGAGGGGACCCTCGAGGTCGAGAACGACTCCGAGCACGACCTCGACCCTCCGGGTCTCTACGTCGAGGACGCGGTCGACGGCCACGAGATCGACGGCGAGGTCGTGGACAGCGCACCCGTGGCGGCGGGGGAGACCACGACCTTCGACGTGAGGCTCGACGGCATCACGGTCGACGACATCGGGCTGCTCGTCCTGCTGTTCGGCGCCGACAACTACGGCGCGTTCGTCCGGACCGCCTAGCCGGGCGGATCGTCGGTGCGGCTGGACGGTTCGGCCTCGCCCGCCGCGACCCGCGCCAGGACGAAGAGCGCATCCGACAGGCGGTTCAGGTAGCGGAACGCCTCGTCGTTGACCACGGCATCCGACTCCCGGAGCTCGACCACGCGCCGCTCGGCCCGGCGGATCGTGCTCCGCGCGAGGTCGAGGAACGCCGAGACGGGGTTCGCGCCGGGGACGATGAAGGCGTTCGGGAGGGGGTGGTCCTCGACGAGCTGGTCGATCCGCGACTCCAGCCGCGCGACCATGTCCGGCGAGACCAGGGATACGCCGGGTTCGAGCCTGGCGCGCCCGTCGGGGTTGGTGGCGAGGTCGGCCCCGACCACGAAGAGCTCCCGCTGCAGCCCCAGGAGCTCGTCCGAGAACGTGGGGTCGCTCGTGTGGGCCCTCGCGAGACCGAGCACGGCGACGGCCTCGTCGAGCGTGCCGCAGGCCTCGGGGACGAGATCGGCCTTGGAGACCCGGCCCCCGTAGAGGAGACCCGTGGTGCCGTCGTCACCGGTCTTGGTGTAGATGCGCGGCATGGTGGCTAGGATAACGGCGCCCTCCGCCCGAGCCGGCGGTCGCAGCGTCCGGCCCGAGCACGAGAGCGGAGCCCGAACAGGAGCCGCAGGAGATGCCGGAGGCACGAGCGACGCCCCTTCCGCACCTGCACGACGTTGCTCGGCACCCTCTGGGGACCCCTGAACGACATGTGCAACATGTGGCAGATGTGGTTATCGTGCGGACCGTGGAACACGCCGCATCGGAGTGAGGAGGCATCATGGCCGGTAGGTTCGGGGCGGTCGTCACCGCCATGGTCACACCCTTCCGCGACGATCACGGGCTCGACCTGGACGCGGCGCGCTCGCTCGCCGCACACCTGTACGAGCGCGGCTCGGATTCGCTGGTCATCGCGGGTTCCACCGGCGAGTCCCCCACGCTCACGCACCGGGAGAAGCTGGACCTGTTCGAGGCGGTGATCGACGTCGCCAGGGGCAAGGGGAAAGTGCTGTGCGGAACTGGCACCTACAACACCGCGGAGACGCTCGAGCTGTCGCGCGAGGCCGAGGAGCTCGGCGCCGACGGGCTCCTGCTCGTGACGCCGTACTACAACAAGCCCCCGCAGCGGGGACTGCTCGAGCACTTCACGCAGGTCGCGAACGCCGTCTCGATCCCGGTGGTCGTGTACAACATCCCCGGGCGGACCGGGACCCGCATCGAACACGACACGCTGCTGCGGATCGCCGAGGTCCCCAACATCGTCGGCGTGAAGGACTCGACGGGCGACTTCCAGTCGATCTCGAGGTTGATCTCGGAGGTCTCCCCCGACTTCGAGGTCTACAGCGGCGACGACTGGGCGACGTTCGGCTACCTGTGCCTCGGCGCGGTCGGGGTCGTCTCGGTGGCCGGTCACCTCGTGGGCGGGAGGATCCGCCAGATGTGCGACCTCATCGAGGCCGGCGACATCCCTGCGGCGCGCAAGATCCACGAGGAGCTGACGCCGCTGTTCAACGCGCTGTTCATCACCTCGAACCCGATCCCGGTCAAGACCGCGCTCGAGATGATCGGGCTCCCCGTCGGCCCGCCGCGGCTCCCGCTCGTGCCGGCGACCTCGCAGGAGCGGGAGCGGATCCGCAAGGCCCTGGTGGATGCCGGGCTCCTCTGAAGCCGTCCGCCCCGCGCGCGTCGTCTTCCTCGGCGGGGTCGGCGAGGTGGGTCGGAACATGGCCTGCGTCGAGCTCGACGGCCGCATCCTGATCGTCGACGTCGGCCTGTCCTTCCCCCACGCCGAGATGCCCGGCATCGACCTCGTCCTGCCGGACTTCGAGTACGTGCGCGAGCGATTCGACGAGGTCGAGGCCATCGTCCTGACGCACGGGCATCAGGACCACATCGGCGCCCTGCCGTACCTGCTTCGCGAGCTCGACGGGAACCTGCTGCCGGTGTACGGAACGGCGTTCACGCTTGCGCTGCTCGAGGGGCAGCTGGAGGAGCACCAGGTCCGCGACCGCGCCGAGTTCCGCCAGGTCTTGCCCGGGGAGGCCGCGGTGGCCGGACCGTTCTCGATGCGGTTCCTCCGCGTCACGCACTCGATCCCCGACGGCATGGCGGTGGTGATCGACACGAGCTACGGCTCGATCCTGCACACGGGCGACTTCAAGATCGACCAGACGCCGCTGGACGGGCGCGCCACCGACCTGCACGCGCTCGCCGAGGAGGCGGGAAGGGGCGTGCACCTGCTGCTCAGCGACTCGACGAACGCCGAGGAGTCCGGTTACACGGACAGCGAGAGGAGCGTGGGTCCGGTCCTGCAGGACATCATCGCCCGGGCCCCGCAGCTCGTCGTGGTCGCGTGCTTCTCGAGCCACATCCACCGGATCCAGCAGGTGGTGAACGCCGCCCGGGCCGACGAGCGCGTGGTCGCGTTCCTCGGCCGCTCGATGCTCCAAAGCGTCGAGGCGGCTCGGCTGCTCGGGATCCTGCACGTGCCCGAGGACGACGTGATCCCGATCGAGGAGGTCGAGCACCGCGACCCGTCCCGCGTGGTCGTCGTCTGCACGGGCTCGCAGGGGGAGCCGTTCTCGGCGCTTAGCCTGATGGCCGCGCGCGAGCACAAGTGGGTCAAGCTCAAGGAGGGCGACAGCGTCGTCCTGTCGTCCAGCCTGATCCCGGGCAACGAGCCCGCGATCCACCGCGTGATCGACGGGCTCTACCGGACCGGCGCGGACGTGTTCCATCTGCCGGCGTACCCGGTGCACGCGA